>NZ_RZSW01000230.1:0-9364 GCF_003997375.1 Mesorhizobium sp. M5C.F.Ca.IN.020.29.1.1
GGGTCGAATTCCGCGTCGCTTGAAATTCGCGGCCACCATTCGTCGAACGGCCCGTCGGCGCCATCGTCGAACACGGTGGTCAGCAGCGCATGCAAAGCGAGCGCGTCGGTGGCATCGAAGCCGCGCATGAAAAAACCTTCCGGCCAGCGCGGCGGAGCAAGCGTGTCGTCGAGGATCTTGCGCAGCCTTATGTCGTTCGGCGCCGGCGGGCGCGGCTCAGGCATGGTGTTCAGGCATCGGGCTGCAGGCGACGGCGGCCGCGGTCGCGGCCAAGGCCGGTTTCTTCCAGCATGCCCTTGCGCCTGGCGTCGTAATAATAGCCGCTCTGGTAGAGGCGGTCGGCGCGCTTGGCGTTACCGCCGGCCACCAGCCAGGCGCCGCGCAGATATTTCACCGCATATTTCAGATTAGTCTCGGCGTCGAACAACCCGCTCGCCGGCCCGTCATAGCCCATGCCGCGCGCCGTCGCATGCTTGATCTGCATGAGCCCCCAATGGCCGCGATTGTAGGCCTTGGGATTGAAGGTGCTCTCGCGGCTGACGACACGGCGCACCAGATCGACCGGCACCTCGTAGAGGACGGCATATTTCTCGATCAGCCGTTCGATCTCGCCGCGCGGTCCCGCCGAATACTCTTTGGCAGGGCTGCTCGAAAGCAGGGCGGATGGGTCGTCAGGCGCGACATAGGCGGCCTGCTGAACGCCGGGCATCGTCTTGCCTGTCTCGCCGGTGACCGGCATGGCGACAGCGGCCGTCGCATAGACAGGTGCTGCGCCGGCTGGGGCGGCACCGGCCGTCATGGCTGCAGGTGCAGTTGCGGCCAGCGGGGTCGGTCCGGCAAAGGCTGCTGGCTGGACAGACGTCGCGGCGGGGGCGACGGCCAGCGCCACCGCCTGGACAGGCGCGATGCCGGACGATTCCGGCAGCACCGAAACCGTGTCGGGCAGAGCCAGCGTAAAGCCGGCATCAGCGCCCGCGGCGGCGGTTTCAGTCAGGGAAGGAACGGCCTTCGTCTGCGAGGTCGAGCTGCAGCCGCTGAGACCGGCCGCAGCGAGCATCAAGCCGATCGCGGGAAAAATGATTTTTGCTGGCAAGCCGCGCTCGGGTCCGGTTCGTCTGTTAAGAAAGTCCTTACACTAGCGCCTTTCCCCCGGCAATCCGCAGCCTGTTGTGGACTTCGAATGATTTTCGGGTGGCAACAGCAACCTGAAAATGCGATATCTCGTTCTCGATATGTACTGGATTCCCATCCGTTTCTGCGGAAGGAGCACATCATGGAAAGCACCTCTCGGGCCACCGCCGGCCACGCGGTCTTCGAAACCGTGATCGGCTTCATGGGGATCGCCTGGAGCGAGGCCGGACTGACGAGGCTTTGCCTGCCCCAGCGCAACCGCGACGCGGTGGAACGCCGGCTGCTGCGCCATGCCGGCAGCGCCGGTTCGAGCGCCCAACCGCAATGGGTTACCGAGCTGATCGGGTCGATACAGGCCTATGCAGCCGGCGAAGACATCGATTTCTCCGGTGTGCCGGTCGATCTCACCGGCGTTGACGATTTCCGCCTCGCCATCTACGACGCGGCGCGCAAGCTCGCCTTCGGCGAGACCACCACCTATGGCGAACTGGCCAAGCGCGCCGGCCATGCTGGGCTGGCGCGTGAGACGGGTGCGGCGCTCGGCGCCAACCCGGTGCCGCTGGTCATCCCTTGCCACCGCATTCTTGCCGCCGGCGGCAAGATCGGCGGTTTTTCTGCGCCGGGCGGCTCGACCACCAAGGGAAAGATGCTGGCGATGGAAGGCGTGCGTGTCGGCCCGCCGCCGCCGGCGCAGGTATCATTCGGATTCTGAGGCCGGACGTTGCTAGTCCGGAAAGATGCGCCGGCGGAAACGCCGGTCTGTGTCCACCCGCTTGCATTTGTAGACGATGCAGGACTTCGAATCGGCGCTTGGCACTGACGCCCGTGCCCTGACCTCCCCCATGTTGCAGAAACCCTGGCTCCGCACATAGCGGTCGTAGAGCGGCAGCCCCGGCGTGCGCGTCGACTGGTAACGCAGGATGACGGCGCCCTCTCGCGCGATCGTCGCCCGCACTCTGCCGCAGCTCATGCGGCTCGGATCGTAGCGCGAGATCGCCTGTGCCTCGGCGGCCACCAGCGTCAGGCAGGCGGCAAGCAGAACAGTTTTCATGGTCCTCTCCCAAAACAGGACCTGACGCCCGAAGGCGGCACGATCCTTCCCCGCAACGTGCGCGATAGGCGATGCGAACCCTCCGCAACGCGCGACGTTGCAAGGCTTTCACGCGATTGGGGCGGCCTTTGGGCAGCGCCGCTCAGCGCCTTTTTCGTACCGTCTTGTTTTTTGCGGAGAAGCGGACTATATGAGGTCCATTGATATTTCGGCCGATCGATCCGGGCCTCGCGACATTCGCGTTTGCTGACGTCTATCTCCAAAATCTCGATACAAACCGGCTGGACTTCGGTTCGGTCAAGCTAAAGCAAACGTATAAGGACTATCGAAATGGCAACAGGTACGGTCAAGTGGTTTAATTCCACCAAGGGTTTCGGCTTCATCCAGCCTGACAGCGGCGGAGCGGACGTTTTCGTCCACATCTCCGCAGTCGAGCGCGCTGGGCTGTCGACCCTGGTCGAAGGCCAGAAGATCAACTTCGAGATCGAGCAGGACCGCCGCACTGGCAAGTCGTCCGCTGGATCTCTGAGCAAGGCAGCCTGATTTTGCAAATGGCGCGCGCCGGGCGATAGCTCGGGGCGCGCGGCAAGTCACGGATGTACTGACGGCCGCGCGAGAAGCGCACCGGAGCGAAAATCCCGACAAGCCGAAGCAGCAGATTGCTGCCGGCCCGGACCAAACGCTCCCGATCAGGCTTCCAAGCATGGAAGGCGGGATTTTGTCCCGCCTTTTTGCTGTTCGGATTCCATCTCTGTTCGATTTTCGTGTCCCGGCCGAAGGCCGCAAGCCCCGCCGGGCGTTGCGCCTTTTGGTGCGTCCTGCCCGGAGCGAGCCGCGAAGCGGCGACGAGTGAGGACAGTACTACCCCAGCCACTCCATCGGCACATGCCCCGGATCGGCCTCCACTCGTTTCAGCCAAGCCGCCACCGCCGGATAGGCGTCGAGCTGGAAACCGCCCATCTCGGCCGTATGCGTATAGGCGTAGAGCGCGATGTCGGCGACGCTCAATGCCTCACCGGCAAAGAACGCACTGCCCGCCAGATGCTTGTTCATTACGCCGAGCGCCTTGTTGCCGCGCTCCAGCGTCACCGCCAGCCGTTCCGGCGTCGCATCCTTGGCCCGTTCGGGAAAGGTGAGCAGGGCCTTGCGCACCGCGATATAAGGTTCGTGGCTGTACTGCTCGAAAAATAGCCACTGATAGGTTAGCGCCCGCTCGTATCTGTCGGCCGGCAGGAACCGCGTGCCTTCGGCGAGGTAAAGCAGGATGGCGTTGGATTCGGCAAGCCGCCTGCCGTCGTCGAGCTCGAGCAGCGGCACCATGGCGTTCGGGTTCTTGGCGACATAGTCGGGCTTGCGCGTGTCGCCGGTGTGCGAGCTCACCTCGACATTGGTGAAAGCTATGCCGAGCTTGGCCATCAACAGCCGCGGCTTGTAGCAATTGCCGCTGTCGATCATTCCATAGAGTGTGGTCATTTTTGCTCCCATCGCCGCTCCCCTCGGGAGCCGCCTTACCGGCAATTATCCTGGCAGCGAGGGCTTATTCCAGTGATTTGTTTTGGCCCAACCATCAGCGCCGCTGATAGATCACCCAAACAACGGCACGACGTTGTTGTCCCTGCCAAGCAGCCTGTCGATGGGCAGCGGCTCCTCGTCGAAGTTCGTGCCGGCCAGCGCCGGCCGGGCAAGGTAAAAACCCTGCATCAGGTCGACGCCGCCGTCGAGTGCCACGCGCAGATGCGTGGATTGCTCGATGCCTTCGACCAGCACCTTGGTGCCGCGGTCGTGCAACGCGGAGACCAGCGGCCGGAAAAACCGTTCGGCGGCGGCATGGCGACAGAATTCCGCGAACCAGGTGCCGTCGATCTTGACGATGTCGGGCCGGACAAGCGCAACCCGCTCTTCCGTCGAATGCCCGGTACCGAAATCGTCGATGGCGATGCGGATGCCGTCACGCCGCATCTCGCGCGCCAGGCTGACGAGCACCTTGTCGTCGGCCGCCTGTTCGGTGATTTCGCAGACCAGCATGCCGGGGTACAGATCGAACTCGGCGAGATGCCTGGTCATCAGCCTGATCTCAGCCAGCGCTCGCCCGGGGTCATCGTTGATCAGCGGATTGTAGTTGAAGAATAGGTCGAGCCCGTCGACGCCGATGTTGCGGAAGTTCCGGAGATGCAGCACCCGGCACATCGTCTCGACGAACAGGCGATCCGCCACGGGTACGCCCTCGAAAAATACGCGTGGCGCGACCGACCTGCCGGCGCGGTGCGGCTCGATCAGGCCTTCGACCGCGACGGCCTTCAAAAACCTGCCGCGCGGCGCGAAGATCGGCTGGTAGGCGCTCCTCAGCCGGAACGCGCCATAGACGCCGTATTCGATACCGACCTCGTCGGCAAAGATTGCCTCGCCGACATTGCGCCGCCTGTCGGGCCGCCCGGTCATAGTACCACCTTGCGTCCGAAAGCCCGTTTCGGCCTCGGCGAAGGCGAGACAGTCGCAGGCACCTCGTCGGCATCGGGCACTGCCACCGGCATCTGCCTGTCCTTGCCGAAGACGTGAAAGCTGGTCGGCGCAAGCTCCGGGCGCGCCAGCGCGAATCCCTGCACCATCGAGGCTCCCGATTTTTCAGCCAGTTCAAGCTGCCAGCTCTCCTCGATGCCCTCGAACACGGTGCGGATGCCTTGCTGTTCGAAACTTGCCACCATGGCGGTCAGCAGTGCGAAACCGGCGCCGGACTCCATCAGTTGCATGATCCAGTGGGCATCGAATTTGACGATGTCCGGCCTGAGCTCCTTGATGCGGTTGATGTCGGACTCGTCGGCGCCGTAGTCGTCGACCGCTATGCGAAATCCGTTGGCCCTGAGTGCCTCGACGAAATTGTAGAGCGTTTCCTGCGACGCCGATTTCTGCTCGGTCACCTCGCAGACGACCCGGTTCGCATCGATCTCAGCCTCATGCAGCACCAGCCGCATGTCGCGCAGCGCCTTGTCAGCGATGCTGCGATCGGTGAACACCGACGGATCGAAGTTAATGAAAATGAATGCCTCTTGCGGCAGGCAGGCGCCGGCGTTCAAAAGATGCAGCGTCCTTGTCAGCGCCTCGATATGCAGGCGGTCGACCGTTGGACAGGTGTTGAAAAAGCTCACCGGCG
Organism: Mesorhizobium sp. M5C.F.Ca.IN.020.29.1.1; assembly: GCF_003997375.1. Taxonomy (NCBI): domain Bacteria; kingdom Pseudomonadati; phylum Pseudomonadota; class Alphaproteobacteria; order Hyphomicrobiales; family Phyllobacteriaceae; genus Mesorhizobium; species Mesorhizobium sp. M5C.F.Ca.IN.020.29.1.1. Next base: position 5,331 of record NZ_RZSW01000230.1, read on the forward strand.
ACTGCGGCTCGCCGTCGCGGAACGGCCGGATCAGCCCCTCGAATCCGGTGACGGACAATTTGCCGTTGCTGAAGGCGAAGATCGGCTGGAAAGCGCTCTGCAGCGTATAGATGCCCCAGACACCGCTGGCGGTGCCGTCGTCATGACGGACGATATGGTCATGCCCGATGCTGCGCGACACGGTTCCTCGCTCTGCGAGACTGGCGGAATGGATCGTGATCCAGCCACTCGGGGTTTTACCGCGTGTAGGTGAATTTATTGTTGCCGAATTTGCCGGGGATTTGAGATCTGGCTCATCCGACAGTGCTTGCGCTTGGCGGAATGATGCGACATGAGAAGCGCCGCGGTTAGATGGACCGCCTGCATCCCCAAGGAGATAACATCGTCATGGCCTTTCTTGCTGACGTCCTTTCCCGCGTAAAGCCTTCCGCGACCATCGCGGTGACGCAGAAAGCACGCGAGCTGAAAAACGCCGGCCGAGACGTGATCGGGTTGGGTGCCGGCGAACCGGACTTCGACACGCCGGACAACATCAAGAACGCTGCGATCGAGGCTATCCGCCGCGGCGAAACGAAATATCCTCCGGTTTCCGGCATCGTGCCGCTGCGCGAGGCGATCGTCGAAAAATTCAAGCGCGAGAACAATCTCGACTACCGGCCGGAGCAGACCATCGTCGGCACCGGCGGCAAGCAGATCCTATTCAATGCCTTTATGGCGACGCTGAATCCCGGCGACGAGGTCATCATTCCGAGGCCGTACTGGGTCAGCTATCCCGAGATGGTAGCGATCTGCGGCGGCACCCCGGCATTTGCCGACACCTCCATCGACAACGGCTTCAAGCTGACGGCGGCGGCGTTGGAAAAGGCGATTACGCCGCGCACCAAATGGCTGTTGATGAACTCACCGTCGAATCCGTCGGGCGCTGCCTACACCGAGTCTGAATTGCGCGCTCTGGCCAACGTGCTGTTGAAGCATCCCGATGTCTGGGTGCTGACCGACGACATGTACGAGCACCTGATCTATGGTGACTTCGTCTTCAAGACCATCGCCGAGGTCGAGCCGAAGCTTTATGAGCGCACGCTGACGATGAACGGCGTCTCGAAGGCCTATGCCATGACTGGCTGGCGCATCGGCTATGCGGCCGGGCCCGTGGCGCTGATCAAGGCAATGGATATTATACAGGGCCAGCAGACCTCCGGCGCCTGCACCATCGCCCAGTGGGCATCGGTGGAGGCGCTGAACGGTCCGCAGGATTTCATTGCGAAAAACAAGGCGATCTTCCAGGCTCGGCGCGATCTCGTCGTGTCGATGCTCAATCAGGCGCGCGGCATCACATGTCCGTCACCCGAAGGTGCTTTCTACGTCTATCCGTCCTGCGCCCAGTTGATCGGCAAGAAGACCAAAGCCGGCAAGGTGATCGACAGCGACGAGGCCTTCTGCTCGGAGCTGCTCGAGGCCGAAGGCGTAGCGGTGGTGTTCGGTTCGGCCTTCGGCCTCGGCCCCAACTTCCGCATCTCCTATGCCACGTCGGAGGCGTTGCTCGAAGAGGCCTGCACGCGCATCCAGCGCTTCGCCGCCTCGCTGACCTGATCAGGCGCATCTCGAACACCAAACCCGGCTCGCGGTCGGGTTTGGTGGGCTAAAAAGCCTCAGCCGCCATACTGCTCGTCTGTCACCATTTCCAGCCAGTCGGCATGGACGTCGTCGAGCGCCTCCTGCATGGCGATATGCGCCATCGCCGATTTTGGGCCGGCGCCGTGCCAATGCTTTTCATCAGGAGCGAACGAAATGACGTCGCCGGCCCTGATCGCCTGTACCGGCTCGCCCCAGCTTTGCGCGAGGCCGGCGCCTGATATGACATAGAGCGTCTGGCCCAGCGGATGCGTATGCCAGTGGGTACGCGCGCCGGGCTCGAAACTGACCATGATGGCGCGCAGCCGCGCTGGCGCTTCCTTCTCGATGATTGGCGTCTGCCACACGCGGCCGGTGAAGTACTTTTCCGGCGCAATGGCGGTCGGCACGCTGCCGCAGGCAATGATCTTCATCGTCGCGAGTCCTCAGGCTGACGGCGGATCGGTCGGCGACGGCCGTTCCTTTTTGTCGCAAGAAGCGGGCACTTTCGTCCGATAACCACCACGGCGCAACCGCTTTTGCGGCTGTTCGGCGACGGGCTTTGTTGCGGGATTTGATGGGAGGCTGGGCTCGCATCCGACGGCTTCGCCGATCACGGCTCAACATCCACGACATCAGGCGATCCTCAAATCCCTTGCCCTCCCGGCTAACCCGTGGGACGATGCCTTTGGGTAGGTGGCAAACTGAAAAAAGCCCCGCCCGCGACGGTCGACAGGCCGGCCGCCGCTCCCAGGGAAACGCCTGAGTGGAGGTCAGTCATGGGAACTCGCGCCGGAGGACGACGCACGGGACCGAAATGCATTGCCATAGTCGGTCCCTTTGCAAGCGGTAAGACGACACTTCTCGAAGCCATATTGGCCCGCACGGGCGCCATTCCCCGCCAGAATCCCGTTTCCTCGGGAAACACCGTTTCCGATCATTCGCCCGAGGCACGCGCCCACGCCATGAGCGTCGAGGCGACGTTTGCGACCACCGAATTCATGGGCGAGAAACTCACTTTCGTCGATTGTCCCGGCTCCATCGAATTCTCCTTCGAGGCAGAGCCGGTCCTCGCCGCCTGCGACATCGCCGTGGTCGTCGCCGAAGCCGACGAGAAGAAGATCCCTGCCCTGCAGCTGATCATGCGCAAGCTCGACGATCTCGGCGTGCCGCGTATCATGTTCCTCAACAAGGTCGATAAGGCGATATCAGGCGTGCGCGACACGCTGAAGTTGCTGCAGCCGGCAAGCTCGGTGCCGTTGCTGCTTCGCCAGATTCCGCTGCGCAAGAACGGCGTCGTCATCGGCTCGATCGATCTCGCTCTGGAGCGCGCCTACATCTATCGCGAATATGCCGAAAGCGAGGTCGCCCAGATTCCCAGCGACGACAGGGCGCGCGAACTGGAGGCGCGCTTTTCCATGCTGGAGACGCTCGCCGATCATGACGACCAGTTGATGGAGCAGCTTCTCGAAGAGATTGAGCCGCCGAAGGACGCGATTTTCGACGACCTCGCCGCCGATCTGCGTGACGGCGCCGTGACGCCGGTGCTGATCGGCACCGCCGAGAAGGGCAATGGCGTGCTGCGCCTGTTGAAGACGATCCGCCACGACGCGCCCGACATCGAGGCGACCCGCAAGCGCCTTGGTGCACCTGATGGCAATGCGACCGTGGTCCAGGTGATGAAGACCATTCACACCGCGCATGGCGGCAAGCTGTCGGTCTCGCGCATCCTGTCCGGCCAGCTTGCCGACGCCTCCGAGCTCTTCCTTTCGAATGGCACCACGGCAAAAGTCTCCGGCATCTACAAAATGCTCGGCAAGGACCAGACCAAGCTCACCTCGGCCAGGGCCGGCGACACGGTCGCGCTCGGCAAGCTGGACGACGTCACGACCGGTCAGACCTTGAGCTCGGCAAAGGGCGGCATCAAGCCACTGGTCACGCTGATGCCGCCGCAGCCGGTCTTTGCGTTCGCGCTGCGCCCGAAGGAACGCAAAGACGAAGTGAAGATGTCGGCAGCCATCCAGCGACTTGCCGAAGAAGACCCCTCGCTCAGCCTGCGCCACAATCAGGATTCGGCCGAAACCGTGCTGTCGGGCCATGGCGAGATGCATCTGCGTGTCGTGCGCGAGCGGCTGGAGGGCAAGAACCAGATCCCGGTCGAAGGCCATGCGCCGGCCGTGCCTTATCGCGAGACGATCCGCAAAACGGCGCAGCAGCGCGGCCGCCACAAGAAGCAGTCGGGCGGCCATGGCCAGTTCGGCGACGTGGTGATCGAGATCAAGCCGCTACCGCGCGGCTCCGGCTTCCAGTTCACCGACACCATCACCGGCGGCGCCGTGCCGAAGACCTACATCCAGTCGGTCGAGACCGGCGTGCGCGATTATTTGAAATCCGGCCCGCTCGGCTTTCCGGTGGTCGATGTC
>NZ_RZSW01000231.1:0-9288 GCF_003997375.1 Mesorhizobium sp. M5C.F.Ca.IN.020.29.1.1
GTCGGCGATACCGGCGGTCATCGTGCGGCGAGGATCGATCAGCGCCACCTTCATCTCGGGCCGTTTTTCCCGGGCCGCGGCAACGCGCTGGTAGAGCACCGGGTGGCACCAGCCGAGATTGGAGCCGACCAGCACGATCAGATCGGCAAGCTCCAGATCCTCGTAACTGCCCGGCACGGTGTCGGCGCCGAAGGCGCGGCGATGGCCGGCAACCGACGAAGCCATGCACAGGCGCGAATTGGTGTCGATATTGGCAGAGCCGATGAAGCCTTTCATCAGTTTGTTGGCGACATAATAGTCCTCGGTCAGCAACTGGCCGGAAACGTAGAAGGCGACCGCGTCGGGGCCGTGCTCGGCAATGGTTTGCGAGAAAGTCGAGGCGACGAGGTCGAGCGCTTCGTCCCAGCCGGTGCGGCGACCGTGGATCTCCGGATAGAGCAGCCGGCCGTCGAGATCGATCGTCTCCGCCAGCGCCGAGCCCTTGGAACAGAGCCGGCCGAAATTTGCCGGATGGTCTGGGTCGCCGCGAACGGTTATTTCGCCATCCGCGGTGACCTTCGCCAGCACGCCGCAGCCCACCCCGCAATAGGGGCAGGTGGTCCTCACCTCGCGCGCTTCGTCGATCTTCATGCTCAGGCCGCGCGGCTGGCCAGCGCTTCCAGCGCAATGAACAGACGCTCGCCCTCGATCCGCACCGGAACGGTGCGCACCGCACCTTCATCGGCGCCGAGCGCCTTGCCGGTCTCCAGCGAGATCACCCAATTGTGCAGGGGACAGGTCACCGCCGCGCCGTGGACGATGCCCTGCGAGAGCGCCCCGCCCTTGTGCGGACAATGGTCCTCGATGGCGAAGACCTGGTCCTCCGCGGTGCGGAAGACGGCGATCTTGCCTTGCGGCGTGGCGACGCAGCGCGCGCCGCGGCGCGGAATGTCCGATATCGAGCCGATTGATACCCAGTTCATCTGCCTCATCCTTTGCGCGTGTTCTTAACCGAAAACCGGTTTCCACTTTTCGGGAACACGCGCCTACTCCGCCGCCTGAGCGAAACCGACCGAAGCCATCGGCCGGAATTCGTGCTTGTCCTTGCCGGAAACGCGCTCCGACCACGGGTCGACCTGCGCGAATTTCTGCGAAAAGACGAAGCGGTCGAAATAGGCCTTGCGCTTCTCGCCATCGTCCATGATCTGGCGCTTGATCTCGGCGATGCCGATGCGCTTGGCCCATTTGTAGATGCGCTCGAGATAGCGGCCCTGTTCGCGATACATTTGCGTCAGCGCCACGATATGCTCGAGCGCTTCGTCCTCGGTCTTGACCAGGCCGAGCACCTCTGTGCCCTTGATGTCGAGGCCGGCAGCACCGGCGAAATGGATTTCGTAGCCTGAATCGACGCAGATCACGCCGACATCCTTGCAGGTCGCCTCGGCACAGTTCCTAGGGCAGCCCGAGACCGCCATCTTGACCTTGGCGGGCGTCCACGACCCCCACATGAATTTTTCGATGCGAACACCGAACCCCGTCGAATCCTGCGTGCCGAAGCGGCACCAGTCCGAACCGACGCAGGTCTTCACGGTGCGTAGGCCTTTGGCATAGGCATGGCCGGACACGAAGCCGGCCTGACCGAGGTCGGCCCACACCGCCGGCAGGTCTTCCTTGCGGATGCCGAGCATGTCAATGCGCTGTCCGCCTGTAACCTTGACCATCGGGATCTCGAACTTGTCGACGACGTCGGCGATAGCGCGCAGTTCGGCGGCATTGGTGACGCCACCCCACATGCGCGGCACCACAGAATAGGTGCCGTCCTTCTGGATGTTGGCGTGAACGCGCTCGTTGATGAAGCGCGACTGGTAGTCGTCGGCATACTCGTCCGGCCAGTCGCAGACGAGATAGTAATTGAGCGCCGGCCGGCATTTGGCGCAGCCGCAGGAGGTGGTCCATTCCAGTTCCTGCATGACGGCGGGAATGGTCTTCAGGCTCTTGGCCTTGATCAACCGGCGGACTTCGTCATGGCCGAGCGTGGTACAGCCGCACATCGATTGCACAGCCGCCGGATTGTATTTGTCGCCTATGGTCAGCGCCATCAGCTTCTCGACCAGACCGGTGCAGGAGCCGCACGAAGCGGAAGCCTTGGTGTGGGCACGCACGTCGTCTAGCGACGTCAGGCCCTTGGCCGTGATCGCGCCGGTGATTTTTCCTTTGCAAATGCCGTTGCAGCCGCAGATTTCCGCATCATCCGGCAAGGCTGCAACGGCCGCCATAGGGTCCAGGGAGGCACCTCCCTGGTATGACTGGCCGAAGATAAGGGTGTCGCGCATTTGCGATATGTCGGTCTGCTTCTTCTTGAGGTCGTTGAACCACGCGCCGTCCGCCGTCTCGCCGTAGAGCACGGTGCCGATGATGCGGTCATCCCTAAGCACCAGCCGCTTGTAGACGCCGGCGGCGGCATCGCGCAGCACGATCTCCTGGCGGTCCTCGCCCTCGGCGAAGTCGCCGAGCGAGAACAGCTCGATGCCGGTGACCTTGAGCTTGGTCGGCGTGTCCATATGGACGAAAGCCGCCGCCTCGTTGCCGGCAAGCTGGCTGGCCGCGACGCGCGCCATCTCGTAGAGCGGGGCGACCAGCCCGTAGACCTGGCCGTTGACCTCGGCGCATTCGCCGAGCGCGTAGATGTTGGGATCGTTGCTGCGCATGCCGCCGTCGACGACGATGCCGCGGCTAACGGCAATGCCGGCTTGTTTCGCCAGCGCCGCATTCGGCCTGATGCCCACCGCCATGACGACCAGCGTCGCCGGGATGATGGTTCCGTCAGCGAGTTCCACCTGCTCGACCTTGCCCTTGCCTGTGATCGCCTGGGTGTTAGCTTTGGTGATGACCTTGATGCCGCGTTGTTCGACGGCGCGCTGCAACAGATGGCCGGCAGCCGGATCAAGCTGGCGCTCCATCAACGTCGGCATGACATGCAGCACGGTGACGTCCATGCCTTGCGAGTTCAAGCCCGCCGCCGCTTCCAGCCCGAGCAGGCCGCCGCCGATGACCACGGCCTTGGCCCGCGACTGGGCGGCAAGCAGCATGGCCTGGACGTCGTCGAGATCGCGATAGGTGAGCACGCCCGGCAGATCGTGGCCGGGCACCGGAATGATGAAAGGCACCGAGCCGGTGGCGATAACGAGCTTGTCATAGGGCTCTGTGACGCCGTGGTCGGAGGTTACGGTCTTTGCCGTCCGGTCGATGGCGACGATCTTGTGGCCCTTGTAGAGGGTGATGCCGTTGGCGATGTACCAGCCGTCGCCGTGGATGATGATCTCCTCGAAGGCCTTCTCGCCGGACAGCACCGGCGACAGCATGATGCGGTCGTAATTGACCCGCGGCTCGGCGTTGAAGATGGTGACGACGTAACGGTCCGGTGCCTGTTCGAGCAGGTGCTCCAGCATCCGCCCGGGCGCCATGCCGTTGCCGATGATGACGAGTTTTTCGGTCATTGAGCTACTCCGCGGCTTCGACGAAGCGGTGGCGTTCGTAGAGGAACTTCAGCACCGCCTCGCGGCAGCGCAGGAAGGTCCGGTCGGAGGAAAGCTCGACGCGGCGGCGCGGCCGGACCAGCGGCACAGGAAGCACCTCGCCGATGGTCGCCGCCGGACCGTTGGTCATCATGACGATGCGATCGGATAACAGCACCGCCTCGTCGACGTCGTGGGTGATCATGATCGTCGTCGAGCCAAGCCTCGAATGGATATCCATCACCGCGTCCTGCAGATGGGCGCGCGTCAGCGCGTCGAGCGCACCGAAGGGTTCGTCGAGCAGCAGGATCTTCGGCTCCATGGCCAGCGCCCGGGCGATGCCGACGCGCTGCTTCATGCCGCCCGATATTTCGGCGGGGCGCTTGTCCCTGGCATGCGCCATCTGCACGAGGTCGAGATTGCGCATGATCCAGTCGTGCCGTTCGGCCCGGCTCCTGGTGCGGCCGAAGATCTTAGACACCGCCAGGTTGATGTTTTCGTAGACGGTGAGCCATGGCAGCAGGCTGTGGTTCTGGAACACCACCGCGCGTTCAGGACCGGGGCTGTCGACCTCCTTGTCTTCGAGCAGGACCGCCCCGGCGGACACTTTGGTCAGCCCGGCGATCAGGTTGAGCAAGGTCGACTTGCCGCAGCCGGAATGGCCGATGATCGAGACGAATTCGCCCTTGTCGATGGTCAGCGGGATGTCTTTCAGCACCTCGCTGACCTGGCCGCCGCGGGTGAAGGATTTGTCGATATGGTCGAGTTTCAGATAGGCCGTCATTGCCCTCTCCTCACTTTGCCGTTGTGCCGCGAATGACGAAGGCGCCGACCGCCGCGACAAGGCGATCGAGGCAAAAGCCGGTGATGCCGATATAGGCGAGCGCAACGATGATGTCGGGCAGCCGCGACGAGTTCCAGGCATCCCAGATGAAGAAGCCGATTCCGACGCCGCCTGTCAGCATTTCGGCGGCGACGATGGCAAGCCAGGACAGACCGATGCCGATGCGCAGGCCGGTGAAGATGTAAGGCGCCGCGGCCGGCACCATGATCTTCACGAAGAACTCGAGCTGGTTGAGCCTGAGGATGCGGGAGACGTTGCGATAATCCTCTGGAATGTTGCGGACGCCGACGGCGGTGTTGATGATCACCGGCCAGATCGAGGTGATGAAGATGACGAAGATCGCCGATGGGCTGGAATCGCGGAAGGCGGCCAGCGACAGCGGCAGCCAGGCGAGCGGCGGCACGGTGCGCAGGATCTGGAACACAGGGTCGAGGCCGCGCATCGCCCAGATCGACTGTCCGACCAGCGCGCCGAGCGCAACGCCGACGATTGCAGCCAGGCCGAAGCCGATGGCGACGCGCTGCAGCGAGATCAGCACCCGCCAGGCCAGTCCGATATCCTGCGGACCATAATCGAAGAACGGATGGACGATCAGATCGTAGGCCTCGTTCCATACCTGGCTGGGTGGCGGCAAGCTGGCGTTGGGCGACGAGCAGGCGATCTGCCAGATGACGAGCATGACGACGATGACGACTGCCGGCGGCACCAGCGTGCTTGCCAGCTTGCCGGCGATCGCGGCGGGATCGAAGCGGCGCCTCCCCTTGGCGGTGAAAGCTATAACCTCTGCGGGCTTGGCAGGCGTAGGGAACGCCTTCACCTTGGCGTCCTCGATGGCTTGGATAGACATTTTCGAAAAAAGCTCCTTGAGCATTGGAGTGACAGGCGGCGCCACTGGCGCCGCTTGCCGGCGACGTCAGGCCGATGCCTTGATCTTCAGGCTGTCGAGATAGGCGGACGGATTGGCCGGATCGAAGATCTTGCCGTCGAAGAAGGTCTCGACGCCGCGCGATGAAGACGCCGGGATGTCGGCCGCAGCGACGCCGAGGTCCTTGGCCGCCTCGCGCCACAGATCCTCGCGATTGACTTGATCGACCAGCGCCCTGATGTCGGTGGTCGCCGCGAATTTGCCCCAGCGGATGTTTTCGGCGAGGAACCAGCTGTCGTGGCTCTTGAATGGATAGGACACGCCGCCCTTCCAGAACTTCATGTGGAGGTCGGTGCCGGTGGCGACGCGGTCATTGCCGTAGTTGATGTCGCCCTTGAGGCGACCGATGATGTCGGCGGTCGGCACGTTCATCCATTGCCGCCTGCCGATGATGGCCGCCATCTCGTCCTTGTTTTCCATGGCTTCGCACCATTGCTGGGCTTCCATGACGGCCATCAGGATCGCCTTAGTGGCGTTCGGGTTCTTGTCAATGAAGGCGGCGCGCAGGCCGAGCGCCTTTTCCGGATGGCCTTTCCAGAGTTCGCCTGTCGTGGTGGCGGTGAAGCCGACACCCTGATGGACGAGTTGCTCGTTCCACGGCTCGCCGACGCAGAACACGTCCATATTGCCAACCTTCATGTTGGCGACCATTTGCGGCGGCGGCACGACGATGGTCGAGACATCCTTGTCGGGATCGATGCCGCCGGCAGCCAGCCAGTAGCGCAACCAGAGATCATGAGTGCCGCCCGGGAAGGTCATGGCGGCCTTCACCTCTTTGCCCTCGGCCTTCTTGGCCGCGAAGGCGTCCTTCAGCTTGGAGGCATCGAGGCCGACGCCGGTGCCAGCATATTCCTGCGCGACGGAAATCGCCTGGCAGTCGTAGTTGAGCCGCGCCACGATCGCCATCGGCATCGGCTGGTTGTTCTGCGTCACCTTGCCGGTATGCATCAGGTAAGGCATCGGCGTCAGGATATGGGCGCCGTCGATGCCGTTGGCTTCGCCGCCGAGCATCAGATTGTCGCGTGTCGCGCCCCAGGAGGCCTGCTTGAGCACCTCGACATCGGGCATGCCGAATTTTTCGAACAGGCCCTTCTCCTTAGCGATCATCAGCGGCGCTGCATCGGTCAGCGCGATGAAGCCTAGCTTGGCGCCGGTGACTTCCGGCGCTGCCGTCGCCGCATAGGCGCCGGACGGCAGCAGCGCGCGTGCCGCCGCCAGCGTTGCCGCGGTGGCCGCGCTCATCATCAGGAAATCGCGGCGCGTTACAGCCTTGAGGGCGGATTGGGTTTTGATGCGTTTCGTCATCGTCATCTCCGGTTGGGCGCGGCTTGGGATCTGCGCCGTCGATTGCGTCTTCGACCAAACAATAAAAGCCGCCGGCCAGGCCGCTGCGTCCGTTGATCCGGATCGCGTGTGACCTGAGCGGCAGCTTTGCCTGTGGCGCCCGCCATTGGACGCCGTATTCCGTGGCCTGAAGGCCTATGGATTACTATGCAGGAACCGTGCCAGCTGGAAGAAGCGGCGGATTAAGCAATAGAAACAATCGCGCGCGTGGGCGTGAAGGCTGGAGCGCCGGATTGTCGATGCTCATACGGCAGTCACGCCATTGTGCAGTAGCACAAATTTTGTGCAGTGCACGATAGTGCGCAAGGAATGCTCAACTCGTCGGCATCGCCCAGTCGCGGATAGCGAGATAGTCGTCGATCCTGTCGGGATCGAAGATGCGGCCGTCGAAGAAACCATCCGGACCAAGGACGAGGCTGGCGCCGGCCGAGCCCACCGGGGTGGCAGCGGTCAGGGCACCCTCGACCTTGGCGTTGGCTCCCGGCAGGGCGACGCCGAGCGGCTTCAGCGCTGCGCGATAGAGGTCGGGCCGGTAGGCGTCGCGCGCGAGCGCCATGTGGGCAGCGCTGTGCTTGATCTGCCCCCAACGGACCATCTGCGTGTAGAACCACAGCGCATGGCTCTTCCAGGGGAAATTTGCCGCCTTGCCGAAAGGCAGAAAGAAGTCCTCGACGGTCAGTTCCGCGCCGCCGCCCAACGCAAGATGTCCGGTCAGGATCGGCATCTGCAACGCCGGCGAAACGCCGAGGAAGGAAGGCTGCGCCATCAGCGCGGCCAGTTCGCCGCGGTTTGCCGGATCCTCGCACCAGCGCGCAGCGTGATGGAGCGCGCGCAGCAGGGCTGAAAGGGCTTCGGGGTGTTTTTCGGCCCAGGCCTTGCGCACGCCGACGACTTTTTCGGGGCTGGTCTTCCAGATAGCGGCCTTGACCGTGGCGATATGGCCGGTGCCGGCGACAACCGAGACGCTGTTCCAGGGTTCGCCGGCGCAGTAGCCGTCGATCCTGCCGGCGGCGAGTGCGTCGGCCATGAAGGGCGGCGGCACGATGACGATTTCTATTTCGCGCGACGGATCGATGCCGCAGGCCGCGAGCCAGTAGCGCAGTTCGAAATTGTGTCCGGAGTGCGGATGCACGACCGCAAAGCGCAGCGGGTCGCGACCGGCATTTGCCCGTTCACGGATTAGCGCTCCCAAGGCCTTGCCGGCTCGCGCCGGATCGAGGTCGGGCAAGGCGCCGTGCGCGGCCATGCCCGCCCAGACCACGTTCGAAACCGTGACGCAATTGCCGCCCAGTCCCAGCGAGAACGGCACGACCGTATCGGAGGCGAGTGGCGTGAGCCCCAGATTGCAGGCGATCGGCATCGGCCCCAGCATATGCGCCAGATCGAAATGCCCGATCGCGATGCGGTCGCGGATGTTGGCCCAGGATGTCTCGCGACTGAGCGTCAGGTCGACGCCTTCGCGCGCGGCAAACCCGATCTCGCGCGCTGCGACAAGAACCGCGCTGTCGAAGAGCGGTATGAAACCGGCATTGATCTGGTGTTCGGCCGCCATGCTCAACTCTCTCCGGGATCCAGAAGGCCTGCCGCCGTCACCAGGCTCTGCGCGATTTCGCTGATCTTGCGGTTCTGGTTCATGGCGGTCTTGCGCAGAAGCGTGTAGGCCGCGTCCTCCGACAGCCCGCGCGACCTCATAAGGATGCCCTTGGCGCGGTCGATGACCTTGCGGTCCTCCAATTCACTGCGGGCTTCTTCCAGTTCGCGCGCCATCCGCGAGAACGCGTTGAAGCGGCTGATCGCCATATCGAGGATCGGCTTGACGCGCTCCTGGCGCAGCCCGTCGACGACATAGGCGGAGACCCCCGCTGCCACCGCAGCTTCGATCGAAGCCTGATCCGACCGATCGACGAACATGGCGATCGGCCGCTTCACGACGCGCGACAGCTGGAACATGTTTTCAAGCATGTCGCGGTTGGGATTTTCGAGGTCGATGACGATTACGTCCGGTTCGATCTCGGCGATGCGCCGCGCTATTCCGGCAACGTCGTGAACGACCGTGACCTGCTCATGCCCGGCCTCCCGCAATCCCGCCTCAATGATGGAGGCGCGGATGTGGTTTTCGTCGATCACCAGGACGGTGAGGGATTTCCGGATCATGCCGCATTTTGCGCACGCCGCGCGATTGTGCAATGCGGCATGTTGAGAATTGCCGCAGTTATCGCTTCGGGGACTGCCATATGTTCGCGGAGCTGATCCGTTAAGCTTCTTTAAATACCATTCGTAGGGTCTACTTTGCTTTTCTATCGCCTGCGCTATCTTTCAGTTTGCGAATCTTGTCTCGCTGTCTAGAAGATTGGAGGTTTCCATGGATCGGCGATCATTTTTGACAGGAATGTTTGGCATTGCTGGGGCAGCAGCCCTTGCGAGCGCAGTTCGGCCCATCAACGCGGTAGCCGGCGGACCGGGCGCCCGAAGTGGCATCCTCGATGAACTCGACGCGCCGGATACGGAAGCCTTCGACGATGAAGATACTCAAGCGGAGCCGGTCCGCCATCGGCGGTGGCACCGCAGGCGGCGGCGCCGGCGGCGCGTTTGGAGAAGGATCTGTCGTCGTGTCTGGCGAAATGGCTTTCCGCGCAGACGGTGCTTTCGAAGGCGTGTTTGGGTTTGGGCCTGGTATTATT
>NZ_RZSW01000232.1:0-9169 GCF_003997375.1 Mesorhizobium sp. M5C.F.Ca.IN.020.29.1.1
GTCGATGGCGCGGCCGCTGCACTGTTCGCGGCCGGAATTGCCGCCCGCACGGCAGGCAAGGTGCTGTGGTGCGTTACCCGGCCTGACCTATTCGCGCCGGCAATCGAACAGGCCGGCCTGCCTCCGGGAAGAGTGATCTACGTCGAGGCCGGCGACGAAAAATCCGTCCTCGCCTGTTTTGAGGAGGGCCTTCGGGGCGGTTTTGGCGCAGTCGTTGCCGAGATAGCCAGGCTTTCGATGACGGCCTCACGGCGGCTTCAGCTTGCCGCCGAAAGCTCCGGCTCAATTGGCATCGCTATTCGCCGCTGGCGTCGGCAGACGGAGGCAACGGATTTTGGCCAGCCGACCGCCGCCGAGACACGCTGGCGGGTGTCGGTCCTGCCGTCGGCGCCATTGCCGGTGCAGGGCGTCGGACGGGCCCGCTGGCACGTTGAGCTGATCCGATGCCGGGCCGGAGAGAGTGCAGATTTTATAGTGGAGGCTTGCGATGCCAAGGGTCGTATCGCTTTTCCTTCCGTTGTGGTCGACAGACCGCTTCAGAAGGAAATCGGGCGACGCCGCGCCTCTGCCTAAGGCGCCGCTCGTTTTGATCGGCCGTGACGGTCGTCGCCGTGTCGTGCTTGCTGCCGACGCGGCAGCACGCGCCGCGGGGCTGTGCATCGGCATGCCGGCGAGCAAGGCGCAGGCCCTTGTTCCGGGCCTGATTGTTCACGACGCTGAGCCCGACGCCGACGAAATGGCGCTGGAGCGATTGGCGCTGTGGGCGCTGCGCCGCTATGCGCCGATCGCCGCGGCCGATCCGCCGGACGGTCTTGTGATCGACACGACAGGCGCCGATCATCTGCATGGCGGCGAGGCGGCAATGCTCACCGATATGGTGGACCGTCTTGGCGCAGCGGGTTTTGCTGCACGCGCCGTTGTCGCCGACACCTGGGGGGCAGCCCACGCACTGGCCCGCTTCAGCACACGGCAGATGCTTGTGGTTCCATCCGGAACCATTGGACAGGCGATCCTGCCTTTGCCCATCGCGGCCCTCCGCCTTCCCGCTACGACGATCGATAGTCTGCGACGGCTTGGCTTCGAGACAGTCGCTGATCTTGCCGGCACGCCGCGCGCGTCGCTCGCCTTGCGTTTCGGACCGGAACCCGGTCGACGCCTCGACCAGGCGTTCGGACGAGTGAGCGAACCGATCGAGCCCATCCGGCCGGAGGAGATCGTCGAGGTGCGCCGCAATTTTGCCGAGCCGATCGGCGCGGCAGAGACGATCACCCGCTATACCGGCAAGCTGGTGGCTGAACTCTGCGCCGCACTCGAGAGGCGGGGACTTGGCGCACGTCGGCTCGATCTACTGTTCTTCCGGGTCGACAATCGCATCGAGGCGATCCGTGTCGGCACAGCAACGCCGGTTCGTGACACGAAGCGCCTGACCCGGCTTCTCACCGACAAAATAGAGATGATTGATCCGGGGTTCGGCATCGAGCAAATGCGGCTTGCCGCGCTTGCTGCTGAGCCGCTGCGGGCGAAGCAGATGATCTCTTCGCTAGCCGAGGCGCCGGAGCCCGACGTCTCGGATGTCATCGACATCCTCGCCAACCGTGTCGGCGAGGACCGCCTCTATCGCTTCGCGCCGGTCCAAAGCGACGTTCCCGAGCGGTCCGTTCAACGCATTGCGCCGATGGCGCCGGACACCGGCGAGGGCTGGCCAGGCCATTGGCCACGCCCGTCGCGGCTGTTGCCACAACCCGAGCTGATCGAGACGGTGGCGCTTCTCCCCGACCATCCGCCGGTGACCTTCACCTGGCGTGGCGTTCGCCGGCGCGTGAAACGGGCAGACGGGCCGGAGCGGGTGTTCGGGGAATGGTGGAAGCGCGACGCCGAGCTGGCGGCGGTGAGGGATTATTTCCAGGTCGAGGACGAGAACGGCGAGCGCTACTGGGTCTACCGAGCCGGCGACGGCGAAGACACCGCCACCGGATCGCACAAATGGTTCATGCACGGGATCTTCGGATGACCGGCGCAACCCGATATGCCGAGCTGCAGGTCACTTCGCATTTCAGCTTCCTGCGAGGAGTGAGCTCCTGCGAAGAGCTATTCGCTCAAGCGGCGCTCCTTGGCATCGAGGCGCTGGCTGTCGTCGATCGCAATTCGCTTGCCGGCATCGTGCGCGCCCACGAAGCGGCGAAGGCGACAGGCGTCCGGCTGATCGTCGGCTGTCGCCTCGATCTCGCCGACGGCATGTCGATGCTGGTCTATCCGACCGATCGGCTGGCCTATTCGCGTCTCTGCCGTCTGCTTTCACTCGGCAAGGGCAGGGCGGGCAAGGCAAAATGCCACCTCGAATGGGATGACGTCGTCGTCTATGGCGAGGGACTGATCGCGGTCCTGGTGCCGGACGAGGCCGATGATGTCTGCGGCTTGCGTCTACGACGCCTGCGCGAGGCTTTCGGCGATCGCGCCTATCTTGCGCTCAGTTTGCGCAGACGCCCCAACGACCAGCTCCGACTTTACGAGCTGGCAAACCTGGCGGCTGCGATGCGCGTGCCGACCGTCGTCACCAATGACGTGCTCTTCCACGAGCCGGCCCGCCGCATGATGCAGGATGTCGTCACCTGCATCCGCCACAACGTCACCATCGATGACGCCGGCTTCCGGCGCGAACGTCATGCCGATCGCTACCTCAAGCCGAGCGACGAGATGGCGCGGCTCTTCGCCCGCTATCCGGACGCCCTGGCGCGCGCGATCGAAATCGCCGACCGCTGCCGTTTCTCAATGGACGAACTCGCCTACCAATACCCTCAGGAAAAGACCATGCCGGGCCTCACCGCCCAGCAGGCACTCGAAAAGCTGACCTGGGAAGGTGCTGCCCTACGCTATCCCGAGGGCGTGCCCGAGAAGGTGGTCGGCATCTTGAAGCACGAGCTGCGGCTGATCGAAACGCTCGAATATGCGCCGTACTTCCTG
Source organism: Mesorhizobium sp. M5C.F.Ca.IN.020.29.1.1 (assembly GCF_003997375.1). Classification (NCBI taxonomy): domain Bacteria; kingdom Pseudomonadati; phylum Pseudomonadota; class Alphaproteobacteria; order Hyphomicrobiales; family Phyllobacteriaceae; genus Mesorhizobium; species Mesorhizobium sp. M5C.F.Ca.IN.020.29.1.1. The sequence continues at coordinate 2,962 of NZ_RZSW01000232.1, forward strand.
ACGGTAAACTCGATCGTTCGTTTCGCTCGCAGCCAGGACATCCTCTGCCAGGGCCGCGGCTCCGCCGCCAATTCGGCCGTCTGCTATGTGCTTGGCATCACTTCGATCGATCCCGAACGCAACAATCTCTTGTTTGAGAGGTTCGTCAGCCAGGAGCGGCGCGAGCCGCCCGACATCGATGTCGATTTCGAGCATGAGCGCCGCGAGATCGTCATGCAGTGGGTCTATGAAACCTACGGGCGCGATCACGCAGCACTTTGTTCCACGGTCATCCGTTATCGCACCAAGGGCGCGGTCCGTGATGTTGGCAAGGCGCTCGGCCTGCCCGAGGACATGACCAAACTTCTGTCCTCGCAGATCTGGGGCCATGGTGAGGCGGTCGATGAGCAGCGCGCCCGTGAGCTCAACCTCAATCTCGGCGATCGGCGCCTGCGCCTGACCCTCGACCTCGCCGCGCAACTTGCCGGCACACCGCGTCATCTCTCGCAACATCCTGGCGGCTTCGTGCTGACGCACGATCGGCTCGACGATCTTGTGCCGATCGAGCCGGCGGCGATGAAGGATCGCCAGGTGGTGGAATGGGACAAGGACGATATCGACGCTCTGAAATTCATGAAGGTCGACGTGCTGGCACTCGGAATGCTGACCGCGATGAAGCGGTCATTCGATCTCCTGTCCGAGCACAAGGGCGTCACACTCGACCTCGCGACGATCCCGGCCGAGGATCCGCGTACCTACGCGATGATCAGGAAGGCCGATACGCTCGGCACCTTCCAGATCGAATCCCGCGCGCAGATGTCGATGCTGCCGCGCATGAAGCCCCGGACATTCTACGACCTGGTCATTGAGGTCGCGATCGTTCGACCCGGCCCGATCCAGGGCGACATGGTCCATCCCTATCTTCGCCGACGTGACGGCAAGGAGGAGGTGACGTTTCCGACGCCGGAGCTCGAGCGCGTTCTTGGCAAGACGCTCGGCGTGCCGCTGTTCCAGGAACAGGCAATGCAGGTCTCCATGGTCTGCGCCGGCTTTTCCGCTGGCGAGGCCGACCAGTTGCGTCGCGCCATGGCCACCTTCAAGCACACAGGCGGCGTCTCGAAATTCCGCGACAAACTGGTCAACGGCATGATCGCCAACGGCTACACTCCAGAATTTGCCGAAAAGACGTTTTCGCAACTGGAGGGCTTTGGCAGCTACGGCTTTCCCGAAAGCCATGCCGCCTCCTTTGCCCTGATTGCCTACGCCTCGTCCTGGATGAAATGCTGGCATCCGGATGTGTTTTGTGCAGCGCTTCTGAACTCGCAGCCGATGGGCTTTTACCTCCCTGCCCAGATCGTACGAGACGCGCGCGATCATGACGTCGAGGTGCGCCCGGTCTGCGTCAATGCCAGCCGCTGGGATTGCACGCTCGAGCCGACCGCTGTCGAAGACCGCTTTGCCGTCCGCCTTGGCCTGCGCATGGTGAAGGGTCTCGCCAATGATGACGCGGCCGCGATCGTCGCGGCACGAGCCGATGAACCCTTCCGTTCTGTCGACGATCTCTGGCGCCGCGCCGGCGTGCCGGCGTCATCGCTGGTCCAGCTCGCCGAAGCCGACGCTTTTCTGCCAGATCTCGGGCTGGCGCGCCGTGAAGCGCTCTGGGCGATCAAGGCACTGCGAGACGAGCCGCTGCCTCTGTTCGCAGCCGCGACCTTCCGGGAACAGCAAACTGTGCCGGAGATCTACGAACCTGTCATTGCGCTCAGGCCGATGACCGCCGGACGCGAAGTCGTCGAGGATTACGGCCATGTCGGGCTGACCTTGCGCAGCCACCCGGTGTCGTTTCTGCGCGCCGATCTTCACCGGCGCCGCATCGTGACCTGTCAGGAAGCCATGCAGGCGCGGGACAAACGATGGCTTGAGGCCGCCGGCCTGGTGCTGGTTCGGCAACGGCCAGGCTCGGCCAAAGGCGTCATGTTCCTCACCATGGAGGATGAGACGGGCGCCGCCAACGTTGTCGTCTGGGTCAAAATATTCGAGAAATTCCGGCGCGTGCTTCTTTCGTCGGCCATGCTCGGCGTGCGCGGCCGCATCCAGCGGGAAGGCGAGGTCGTGCATCTCGTCGCCCACCAGCTGACCGATCTGTCGGCCGAGCTGGCCAGCGTCGGAAATCGCGAGGCGCCGTTTCCCCTGCCGCATGGCCGCGGTGACGAAGCCTATCACGGCGCGCCGGGTATCGATCCGCGGAGCCTGCCGATGGGCCGAAACATCGTCGACCCATACGAGCACATCGACCGGATCAAGGTGAAGACGCGGGATTTCAGATAGGACGTTGGCAGAATTGCGCTCACCCTTGGCCGAATTCACGCGATGATCCAAATACGAATTTCGCGGGCCGAGCGCTGGGATGGCCACTTTGCGCCTTGCAGTCGGTCGTTGAACGGCATTATTCGAAATCTCAAACCCTATCGGTCCGGTTGACTATGCGATGTCGATGTAAGGGTGGGATGCGGCCTAGACTATGTTGGCCGATCCCCCCGGTTGTGTTGGGGCGGATATTGGGTGTCCGTTGGCGCACCAATCGATCCGGCCCTCCTTTATCCAGAAATGGCAGCCACACTCGTTCCGCTGATGCACGGACGGCTGCACAGTGGGCCTACGCCAGAAATCCCGGATCACGTTCCAACGCGGTCGGCGGCTAGGGTTCAACGATAGGCTGATGGTCTTGCCGCACCCCCCGGGGCAGGACAGGCACGCCCACTTCTCGATCTGCCCGTCGCGGACGACGAGCAGTTTACCGGGTGGGATCTCTACGCCGGTGGGAAAGTTCGGCGTGTTCTCGGCGAGAAGATCGAACCGGAGGAAGCCGAAGAAGCGCAGGAAGCGCGCGATGCTGTTCTTCACCTGTTACCCCACCATGTCGAGGAACGGCGTCACGTCGCCTGCGCCGCTGGTCCAATCGGAACTGCAGACCGGGCAGCCGTCGCGGTGCGGGTGGGCGATGAAGCGGTCGTCGCGGGCATGCCAACGGCGAACGCGGTTGGGGATCATGCCCTCCATTCCATGGAAGCCGGTAAGCGCGGCGATCAGCTCGTCAACGGCCACCGAGGCCATCTCGGTGGTGAAGGTGACGACCGCCGGCGCGGGTTCGCCGCCACCGATGACGTAGGCCTCGTCCTTGCGACGCTGATACTCCTCGGGACGAGTGCGCTCCAGGTCCTCCTCGTTCGCCCGCGCGGCGTTCACCACGCCCGAGCAGATCAGGCACGGGCGTCCGGGCAGTACGGTGGTCACGCGGCCATTCAGGTCGGCACTGTGCGTCTCGGTGGGCGCGATAATGCGGAGGCCGACATCGATCACCGGGATCCCATAGAAGTAGGCGAGGCGATTGATGAAAATTCGGCCCGAGTTGTCGTCGGTGCAACCGAAGACGAAGTCCGAGGCCTTGAGGGCGTCGCGCACCTCCACCGACTTCACCCAAGCCTTGCTGGTGACGACATGGCACTCGACGCCCATGGCCTCGATCTCGCGCTTGAGGATATCGACCTTGGGCATCCCAACATCGGACCGGCGGGAGCCGTGGACGCGGTTGAGGTTGCTTTCGGCCAGGGTGTCGTTGTCGATCAGGTAGATGCGACCGACGCCGAGCCGGGCTAGCAACAGCGCTACCGGACTGCCGGTGCCGCCGCAGCCGACGACGCAGACCCGGAGCGAGCGCAACGTCGCGTTGAAGCCGTCGCCGAAGAGGCGGCGCTGGCGATCGAGATGCGACGAAATCATGCCCTCCATGGGCGCAGACGCGTGGCGTGCGTAGCGGCCGCCGACGATCTGCACGGCATGGGCCAGAAAGCAGGTATTCCCGTCGAGCCAGATGCGGGCGCACACCGAGCCATCACCGCCGAGCACGATGCTGACCAGGCCGCGCACGCCCTTGAGATGCGCGGTGCGGGCGAGCTCACGCTCGTTGCGGTCATCCTGGTCGGAGAAGAAGGCGTGGGTGCCCGGATGGGTGTGCACGATCGCGGGCACCTTGCCAGCGATCAACGCATCGCCGAGCAGCCGCATGAAGCCGGTCGTGCTCCAGGTCACATGCGTCGGCGAGGCGCTGATCCTCTCGGCCGCCGGGATGTCGACCACCTGGTGGGTTACCAGACGCAAACGGGGTTCGGCGGTCCAAGGATCGGCGGTGATGTCGGAGGAGCCCAACAGCATATAGGCCGCCGCTTCCGGCGCATCGCGCCCCGGAAGCAGCGGGCGGAGCAGATCCATGTGCTGCTCGAGAACGGAGATGTCGACGGTGGCCATCTCAGGCCGCCTTCCGAAACGCCAGCTCGGCGCGGGCGACCATGGTGCGAACTCCATCGATGCCGGCACGCCAGTCGGCGTGGCGGGACCAGCGCTGCCAGTTGGTGCCGGCGAACTGATGGGCGACATCGGCGCACTTGGCATAGCCGCCGGTCGACTTCAGCTTGATCCAGGGCGACGTGTAGAACATGTCGACGCTGGCGTCCGGATAGCCAGCCGGTAGCTGGATCATGATGTCGACGGCCTCGCGGTCGAACTTGCCCGGCGGGAGCGGGAAGTTCTTGATGACGACGCCACCGGAACCGGCTTCGCCGATGATTTCGTAGTTCAGGCCATTGTCCTCGAGGAAACGGCGGTCGGCCGACGGAAGGGCGACCAACCCCTCCGTCGTCTCACGGATTACGGTGATGAAGCGCTCGATGCCCTGGCCGGACAGATCGACCAGATCGGTGTCGGCGATCGGGCGATCATGGCCGCCGCGCACTTCGAGATAGATGGTATAGCGCTCGTCGACACCGGCCAGACTGCGGAGCGCCTTGCCGCTGATGAGGCTCTTGCCCCAGGACATCTGGCGCTCTTCGATGGTGAAATTGAACGAGCGATCGGTCTCGAAATAGGCGAAGGCCTCGGTGCCCTTGCCGCGGAGGTCGAAGGTCTCGTCCAGACGGACGTCCTCGAACTCGCTGTTGGGCAGGATCGCGAACAGTGAGTAGTTCTCCACGTCGCGGATGCCGGCCGCGGCCAGGATCTGACGCCCAAGGGGGATCGGATCGGCGACGGAGGCGTCGTGATAGTTCACGCCGTCCTTGGTGAGGCGGACGCGGTACGCGGTGTTGGCGGCCTCTGCCGCACGGTTCTCGGTGGTCATAGTTCGGTATTCTCCATCGGGTCATCCGCGGGATGCGTGCCCTCTGAAGAGCTAATCGGAGCCTCTACGCCGAACCGGTAACGCCGTCCGACGCTTTTTTCACGAGCGTTCCCGGAGGCAGCGAGCCGCAGATGAAGAAGGCGGGGCAGCGTGGGCAGGAACGGCTGCTGCGTTCAGGAGGAAGGTGGCCGGTCAAGATGGCGGAGACCACTCTATCGACACCGGCACGCCGCGCGGCCAGCTTCTTCGGGTCGATCTCGATCCGCATGGCGTCGCGATCCGCAAGGTGCACGACCTCAATCCGTTGAGCCCGGAAAAGACTCCTGCGCCGCGAAGAAGAACGACGTCGAGGCTGCGTCCGTCTGTGACTTCTTCGTGGCATGACCAGTTCTGACCCGGCGAACCAGCATCCTGCCTGCAGCGTCCTCGAGGATGTCGTCGACGCGGACATCGATCCTGGCCGGGCCGGAATTGAGAACGATCCCAGGATTGGCGACCTTGGTCATCCCAGCGCGGCTCTCGACTAGTTTCGCGATCAGAGTCTCGGCGATGGCCCGGTATTCCTCGGCATAGCCGTTCGCGCTGACACCTATCTCCTCGAGCGCCACTCCGAGGCGCCGATCGACTTCAGCGGGGTCGACCTGATCGGGCGCTTCCTTCACCATCCAGTCCACGACCAGCTGTACCGCATCGTGCATCTTCATGAAGGTGGTCTCGAACCTCTTCCCGCCCACCTCGAGCAGATAGGAGTAGTAGAACCGGCGAGGGCAGCTATCATACGTCGCCAACTTCGTGTCGCCGATCGAAACGGCGCCCTCGAACACGATGTCGACCCTCCCCGCGTCCTCGGGCGGCAGCTCCATGGCCGGATCGATGTGGACCCTGGTCGCCGGCGGCACGATGCGGTCGATGTATTCGGAATGCCCCCACCTCGATCCGGCGGCATTCTTCGTCGGCGTGTAGAGCGTCAAGCGGTCCCGGGCTCGGGACATGGCAACGTAGAACAGGCATTCCTGCTCGTCGACATGGGCCCGGTGGCGCATTTCCTTGCCGGTT
>NZ_RZSW01000233.1:0-9147 GCF_003997375.1 Mesorhizobium sp. M5C.F.Ca.IN.020.29.1.1
CGGCCAAGACGAACTTCGAGGCCGCGTCGAGCGACTGATAGGCCGACCCTTCGCCCCTCAGCTTGACGAAGGCCGCACCGTTCAAAATGTCGTAGCTCGGCTCGGCATAGGCCAGCGCCCTGAATCCCGTCGTCGGATTGAGCCGGCTGTCCCGGTTGTCGAAGACATATCGCAGCGGAATGCTGGCTATCAGATAGGTGTGCTTGCCGAAGGAATCGGTGATCTTCGAATAGTCGAGCGCGACTTCCGCGGAAACCGTCTGCTGCCTGTCGAGTTCATAAGACAGGCCGGTGTTGCCCTTGACCGAGAAATGGTCGTAGGCGTCGGGATGCTCTAATACGGTGTTGGCGCCGGCGAAGAATTTCGACGCCGGCCCGACCACGCCCGGTTTTTCGAACATGATGCCGGCATTGTAGTTGAGCTCGGTCAGCTCATTGCTGCCGATACCGCTGATTGCGCCCTCGATGCGCAGCTTTTCGGCACGGCCGAACAGGTTGCGGTGGCCCCAATAGCCTTCAAGGCCGAGCCCCTCGGTGTTGGAGAAGGTGCCGCCAAGGCCGAAATAGCGCGGCTTGCGCTCGCTCACTTCGACGCCGATCGGGATGTTGCCGTCGGCGTCGAGACTGTCGGCCTCCTTCAGCGTCACGCTGTTGAAGACTTCCAGCCCGAGCAGGCGGTCGCGCGCCTCGTCAATTTCTTCCGGCGAATATTGGCGGCCGCGCTTCAGGCCTGTCATATATTCGGTGAAATCGCGGTCGACCTTTTCGGTGCCCTCGACCGTGGTGTCGCCGTAGCCGGCAACCGGCCCGGCCGCCACAGTCAGCGTCACGTCGAGCGTCGAGGTGGCGTGGTCGGCAATGATCTCGCGCTCCGTCACCTTGGCCAGCGGCCTGCCTTCCTCTTTGAGCGCCCGCACGATCGACGCCTCGGCCTTGAGCACGGCACCGGAACCGGCATCGCCGCCGGCGATCAGGCCGAAATCGGCCCCCGCCAGCCCCGCGGCATCGCCCGCCAGCCTGATGTCGCCAAGCGTGAATTTCGGCCCGGTCGCAATGTTGATCACCACCGGAATCGGCTGCGGACCCGAAAATTCGGCGTCGGGCGGCAAATCGTCGAGCGGCTTGCCTTCGATGGTGATGGTGACGACGCCCTCGTAACGGGCGTCCGCATAAAGTGCGGCGACAAGCTGATCGCGGTCGCCACGCGCCTTGGCCAGCAGGCCGAGCGAACCAGAGACTGGACGTTCTTCGTCGTCCTTCAGCGCCGAGGCGTTTTCGAGCTTCTCGGCGAGATCCTCGTCGGCGTCGGGCGCCTCGATGGTCACCGCATAGCGCAACGGATCGACGATGTCGGCATCTTCATCCTCCGACGATCCCCACAGCTTGATGCCGAAGATCTCGAAAGCGGCCGCATTTCCGCTCGCGGCAACCAGTGCAGTCGAACATAGCAAGGAGAAAAGCAAAGCGAGCGAAAACACGCGCCGTGGCGCGGTTCCTCCCGACATCTGCTTTTCATACGCCGACATTACAACTCTACCCTAGCGTCCAAAGCTAAAATTGGAATGAAGTTCTGAATTGCTCGTAAAGGGGCCACAATCCAATTGTCTGAAATGGACAGGGCTTGGAATTCACACCTTCTGCGTCACCGCAAGAATGCGTGATCCCTGTCCTATGGAGGTACTACCGGTCATCGGCCGGAAAGGAAACCGTTGGCAGGCGGATCCTGCCGCGTCCTCGTGTTGACAAGGCTGACTGAAGCTTGAACATGTCCGGACGTAACGTAAAGCAGTGTCTGGAGGGGTTTATGGCAATGCGCGCGGCTCGTGGTCTGTCGATTCTTTTCCTTCTCTTTTTCACCTGGAGCGGTGTCGCGCAAGCGGCCGAAGCGCGCCGGGTGGTGACGTCAGACAATTCCGATTATTTCGGCTTCGATCTCAGATCCGACCAGAATGTCAGCCTCGACCAGTGCAAGACGACATGCCTGGGCGATCCGGCCTGCCGCGCCTTCACCTACAACCCCAAAGCCAAATGGTGTTTTCTCAAATCCGACTACAACACGCTGAAACCCTTCAAGGGCGCCGTCGCCGGCAAGGTCGTTAACATCGATGGCGACCTCGATATCGGCGCGCCGCCGGATCTCGCCTTCTTCCCCACCTGGATGGCCGACCAGGCCCAGCAATACCGCAACAGGCTCACAGGCCCGGCCTACACCAAGCCCACCGAAGGGCTGACGGCACTGAGGGAGGCGGCCGAACAGGCGTCGCTGACCGGCGACCACCGCTCGGCCATGCAGAAATACGAGGCTTTGGTTTCGGTATTGCCCGATGATGGCCAGCTCTGGTTCGAACTGGCGCAGGAAACGCTCGCCGTGCAGCCGACCGCCAACAGCGCGGAGGCGTCTACCCTGCCTGCGAACGCCACCTCCGCCGGCTTCAACGCCTACAAATTGCTGCGCACCACCAAGACGCGCGCCGACGTGCTGGCGCTGCTTGGCGCCGCGCTCGATCGCCGCGACCTCGCCCGGCCCGCCCTGCAGGCTTACGAAGCGAGCCTCGCTCTGCTCAATTCTCCGGCGGTCAAGGCCGATTATGAAGACTTGAAAGCGCGCAAGGGCTTTCGCGTCATCGATCACACGGTCGAAGCCGACACCAGTGCGCCGCGCATCTGCGCGCAGTTTTCCGAGGATCTGGTCAAGACCGGCGTCGACTATTCGCAATTCGTCACCGTCGACAACGCCGCTCCCAAGGGCGTCGAGGCCAAGGACAAGCAGATCTGCGTCGAAGGGCTCGAGCACGGCCAGCACTACGACGTGACCTTCCGCCCCGGCCTGCCGGCCGCCATCGGCGAGGTGATCACCGCACCGGTGGTGCTGTCCATCTATGTGCAGGACCGCGCGCCGTCCGTCCGTTTCACCGGCGACAGCTTCGTGCTGCCTGCCGGCGCGCGCCGCGGTATTCCGGTCGTCACCGTCAACATGAACGCCGCCGAAATGAAGCTCTATCGCATCGGCGACCGCTCGCTGACCCAGCTTCTGTCCGGCTACCAGTTCCTGCGCCAGCTTGACGGCTATGACATCTCCAACATTTCCGATCAGATGGGCGAGCCGGTCTGGCAAGGCCAGCTCGACATCGCCAACGACCTGAACAAGGAAGTCACCACCTCCTTCCCGGTCGACGAAGCACTGCCGCAGCGCAAGCCCGGCGTCTATGTGCTGACCGCGCAACCGGTCGACGAGAATGACAACGACTATGATTCGCGCGCTACGCAATGGTTCGTCGTCTCCGATATCGGCCTGTCGACCTATACCGGACAGGATGGGCTGAACGTCTTTGCCCGTTCGCTCGGAACCGCCAAGCCGATATCAGGTGCTGAACTGACGCTGCTCGCCAGGAACAACGAAATCCTCGGCACCGCAACCACGGACGCGGAAGGCCGCGCCGTCTTCAACCCCGGACTGACGCGCGGCGACGGCGGCATGGTCCCGGCGGTGCTGATAGCCAAGCAAGGTGACAGCGACTTCGTCTTCCTCGACATGGGCCGCGCCGGCTTCGATCTTTCGGATCGTGGCGTCACCGGGCGTCCGGCGCCGGGCGCACTCGACGTCTATGCCTGGACCGAACGCGGCATCTACCGCGCCGGCGAGGACGTCCACGTCGCGGCGCTTGCCCGCGACGGCGCCGCCAAGGCGGTCGAGAACCTGCCGCTGACCTTCATCTTCACCCGTCCCGACGGCGTCGAGAACCGCCGCATCGTCAGCGACGGCGCATCGGCCGGCGGCCACGCCGTCGACCTGCCGCTCGAACCCAACGCCATGCGCGGCACCTGGACGATGGCGATCCACACAGACCCCAAGCAGGCGGCGGTCGCCAGCCAGATGTTCCTGGTCGAGGATTTCGTGCCGGATCGCATCGAGTTGGACCTGTCCTCCGACAAGCAGGAGATCGCGCAGGGCGAAACTGCCAACGTCACCGTCGACGGCCGCTTCCTTTATGGCGCGCCGGCCGCCGGGCTGGCGCTCGAAGGCGAACTGACGCTGTCGACCACCCGTGACTGGGACCGCTTCAAGGGCTATTCCTTCGGCCTCGCCGACGAGCAGTCGGCGGAACCGTCAGTCACGCCGTTCACGGATCTGCCGGTGGTCGGTGAGGACGGCAAGGCGACCTTCCCGGTTTCCGTCGACCAGTTGCCCTCGACCACCAAGCTCGTCGATGCCAAGGTTGCGGTCAGGATGCGCGAGACCGGCGGCCGCGCCGTGGAGCGCTCGCTCAACATCGGCATCCGGCCGCAGGGCCACATGATCGGCATCCGCCCGGATTTCGAGGGTGACGAGGTGCCGCAAGGCGGCACGGCGAAGTTCAGCCTGATTGCGGTCGACCCCGACGGCAGGCGCGAGGCGCTGCAGGGCGCGCAATGGTCGCTGGTCAAGGTCGAACGCAATTATCAATGGTACCGCTCAAGCAATTCCTGGAACTATGAGCCGGTCACCTTCACCAAGTCGGTGGCCAACGGCCAGGTCGACCTGACCGCCGACGGCGAGGCCACCGTGTCGCTGCCGGTCGACTGGGGCCGCTATCGGCTCGAGATCGAGACATCGGACCCGGAAGGCCCGGCGACCAGCTACGAATTCGACGCCGGCTGGTATGTCAGCTCCACCACCACCGAAACGCCTGACGGCCTCGAAATCGCCCTCGACAAGGACAACTACGCGGCGGGCGAAGTGGCCAAACTCAAAGTGTCGCCGCATTTTGCCGGCGAGCTGCTCCTCACCATCGGCGCCGACAAACTCTTGAAAACCGTCACCGCCAGCGTGCCGGCAGATGGCATCACCATCGACATCCCGGTCGGCGACGACTGGGGCGCCGGCGCCTATGTCACGGCAACGCTGTTCAGGCCGGGCGACGCGCAGGAAACGCGCATGCCGGCGCGCGCCATCGGCGTCAAATGGCTGAAGGTCGATCCGGGCTCCAAGAAGCTCGCCGTCACCCTGACGCCCCCGGACAAGACCATGCCGCGCCAGCAGCTGTCGATCCCGGTCTCCGTGGCCGGTATGCAGCCGGGTGCCAACGCCTATGTCATGGTCGCGGCCGTCGATGTCGGCATCCTCAACCTGACCAATTACAAGGTGCCGGATCCTGAGACCTGGTTCTTCGGCCAGCGCATGCTCGGCCTTGAGGTACGCGACCTCTACGGCCGTCTGATCGACGGCTCGCTGGGCACATCAGGCAAGCTGCGCACCGGCGGCGACGGCGCCAACATACAATCGCAAGGCAGCCCGCCGACCGAAAAGCTGGTCGCTTTCTTCTCCGGTCCGGTCCCGCTCGACGCCGACGGCAAGGCGCGGATCGACTTCGACATCCCGCAATTCAACGGCACCGTGCGCGTCATGGCCGTCGCCTGGACTAAGGACGGGGTCGGCCATGCCCAGTCCGACGTGATCGTGCGCGATCCGGTGGTGATCACCGCCGGCCTGCCGCGCTTCCTGGCGCCTGAAGATTCGGCCGTCATGCGGCTCGACGTCACCGACGCCGACGGCCCGGAGGGCGACTATGCACTGTCGATAAACACCACCGCCAATCTTTCGACCGGCAGTGCCGCCCTGCCCGAAAAGCTGACGCTCGCCAAGGGTAAGCGGCAGACGTTAACCGTGCCGCTGATCGCTGAAACGCCGGGCAACGGCTCGATCACCATCAAGCTCGCCCATGCCGACGGCACCGCTGTCGAGCAGACGCTGTATGTTCCGGTGCGCCCGGCGCAATTGCCGGTGACCACCCGCATGGTGGTCGACCTCAAGGGCAATGGCGGGTCGCTGCGCGTCGACAAGGAGCTCCTGGCGGCAAGCGTGCTCGACGGCGCTTCGGTTAGCGTCGGCGTTTCGCAGGCGGCGGCCTTCGACGTGCCGTCGCTCCTGATGACGCTCGACCGCTACGCCTATGGCTGCGCCGAGCAGACCACCAGCCGCGCCATGCCGCTTCTCTATGTCAACGAAATGGCCTCGGGCGTCGGTATGGCCAGCGACGCCGACCTGCGCGGCCGCATCCAGGACGCCATCTACAAGGTGCTGAGCTACCAAGCTTCGGCCGGCAGCTTCGGCCTGTGGGGCCCGGGCTCCGGCGACCTGTGGCTCGACGCCTATGTCACCGACTTCCTGACCCGGGCGCGCGAGCAGAAATACGACGTGCCGACCCAGGCGATGAACCAGGCGCTGAGCAATCTGCAAAACGCGATCGGCTACGACCAGGACGTCAAGGATCGCGGCAGCCAGATCGCCTATGCGCTCTATGTACTGGCCCGCAACAAGAAGGCCTCGATCGGCGATCTGCGCTACTATGCCGACACCCAGATCGAAGCCTTTACCAGCCCGATGGCCGTTGCCCAATTGGCGGCGGGCCTGGCGCTCTATGGCGACACGCAGCGCTCGGAAGCCACCTTCCAGGCCGCCCTGCAACTGGCCAGTTCAAGCTCAGCATACGACTACTATAGGTCCGATTATGGCTCGCCGCTGCGCGACGGCGCGGCGATGCTGGCGCTTGCCGCCGAATCGAAGCCGGTGCCGACGATCGTGCCGACGCTTATCAAGCGGGTGACGCAGGAACGCGCCGCCGTCAGATGGACCAGCACGCAGGACGAGTCCTGGATGCTGCTGGCGGCCCGCGCACTGAAGGCCGGCAACGATTCGATCGCGCTGACCATCAACGGCGCGCCGCATGCCGGCGCCTATTCGGACCAGATCGCCGGCAGCGACATTGCCGACAGCCCGCTGACCGTCGCCAACACCGGCAGCAATCCGCTGCAGGCGGTCGTCACCACGGTGGCCTCGCCGATCCAGCCGCTGCCGGCCGGCGGCAACGGCTTCACCATCGGCCGCACCTACTACAAGCTCGACGGCACCGAAGCCAATGTCACGGAGGCGACCCAGAGCGAACGCTATGTCGTCGTGCTCAATATCTACGAGCAGAACAAGTGGCCGTCGCGGCTCGTGATCACCGATCTGCTGCCGGCCGGCTTCGAAATCGACAATCCGGGCCTGGTTTCCAGCGCCCAGTTGTCGAACTTCTCGTGGCTGGCTCAGACCGACGCCGCCCATCTCGAATTCCGCGACGACCGTTTCGTCGCGGCCTTCAATCCGAACGATGGCGACGGCGACCGCAACATTACGCTCGCCTATGTCGTGCGCGCGGTGACACCGGGCACCTATGCTCATCCGGCTGCAACGGTCGAGGACATGTACCGGCCGCAATATTCGGCCCGCACCGCGACCGGGATGATGGAGGTCAAGGCGCCATAAGGCGCCGATGGTGGCGAATATGGCGATGGCGCTGCCCCTCATTGCCCTGCCGGGCATTTCTCCCCGTACAGAGACGGGAAGAAAGAAGCTTGCGCCGAAGTTTTCGCCAACCTCGAACGTCGCAGAAAAGGCGCCAAGGGTCGCGACAGCCCCCTTCTCCCCGTCACTATACGGGGAGAAGATGCCGGCAGGCGGATGAGGGGCAGCGCGGTGCTTTACCGAAAAATCCTGCGCCGCCGTTCGGCCATCGCCGCCGCCTCCCTCGCCGGCTTTGCAGCAATCGCCGCGGGCGGGCTTTGGCAGCTCGACCGCGCCTTTCCGCCGCCGCTGCCGGCCGAACTCACCGTGTCGACCGAAGTGCAGGACCGCGACGGCCAGCTGTTGCGCGCCTTCGCCACGCCGGATGGCTATTGGCGGCTCGCCACCCGCCTCGACCAGGTCGACAAGCAGCTCGCAGACATGCTGGTGATTTACGAGGACAAGCGCTTCTGGGACCATGAAGGCGTCGACGTGCTGGCGCTGGCCCGCGCCGCCGGCCAGTTCTTAAAAAGTGGCCGTATCGTCTCCGGCGGCTCGACGCTGTCGATGCAACTCGCCCGGCTGGCAGAGCCGCGCGACAGCCGCAGCCTAGGCTCGAAGATCAAGCAGATGCTGCGCGCCCTACAGATCGAGCGGCGGCTTACCAAGCGTGAGATCCTCGAACGCTATTTGACGCTGGCGCCCTATGGCGGCAACCTCGAAGGCGTGCGCGCCGCCTCGCTGGCTTATTTCGGCAAAGAGCCGAAGCGGCTGACGGTCTCGGAGGCGGCCCTGCTTGTTGCCCTGCCGCAGTTGCCGGAAAAGCGCCGGCCCGACCGCAATCTCGCAATCGCTCATGCCGCCCGCGACCGGGTGCTGGCGCGCATGGTTTCATCGGGCCTGCTCGGCGAGCGCGAGGCCGCACGTGCCGCGCTCGACGACGTTTCAGGCGTCCGCCGCACGCTGCCGGCGCTCGCCGCTCACGCCGCCTACGCGGCGCTTTCCAAGGCCGGCCCCGGCCAGAAGCTACAACTGACGATCCGCAAAAGCGTCCAGGAAGGGCTGGAACAGGTGGCCAGGGATGCCGCAACCAGGCTCGGCCCCCGCCTGTCCGTCGCCATGGTGCTGGCCGACGCCCGCACCGGCGAGATCCTCGGCGAAGTCGGGTCCGCCAACTATTTCGACGCCAGCCGCTCCGGCTGGATCGACATGACCAGAATCGTCCGCTCGCCCGGTTCGACGTTGAAACCGTTCATCTACGGGCTCGCCTTCGAACAGGGCTTGGTCGCGCAGGAAACGCTGATCGACGACAGTCCGACGGATTTTTCCGGCTACCGGCCGAAGAATTTCGACATGGGCTACCAGGGCGACGTCAGCATCCGGCAGGCGCTGCAACTGTCTCTCAACGTGCCGGCGATCAGTGTGCTCGACGCGGTCGGGCCGGCGCGGCTGCTCGCGCGCTTCCGGCAGGCCGGCGTCACGCCGATCCTGCCCGTCAACAAGGCGCCGGGTCTCGCCATCGGCCTTGGCGGCGTCGGCGTGACGCTGCGCGACCTCGTCCAGCTCTATGCCGGGCTTGCCAATGGCGGCAAGGCCCACACGCTGCATGACGGCACCGAGCCGGCGAATGCCGAACGCGCCACAGCTACCATACTTGACGATCAGGCGAACTGGCAGATCACCGACATATTGTCGGGCGTCAAGCCGCCCGAGGGTGCCGCCCGGCGCGGCATCGCCTACAAGACCGGCACCTCCTACGGCTACCGCGATGCCTGGTCGGTCGGCTTCGATGGGCGCTACGTGCTGCGCGTCTGTGGCGGCCGCCCCGATGCCTGCTCCGTGCCT
>NZ_RZSW01000234.1:0-9122 GCF_003997375.1 Mesorhizobium sp. M5C.F.Ca.IN.020.29.1.1
AGCCTCATGCATCCTGCCGATTTGCTGGCGAGAGGCGAGAAGTTCGGAATAGACCTACAGCAGCCGCGCATGACGGCCGCGGCCACCGGCGCCGGCAAGTTTATCATGGGGACCTTCAATTTCGCTGTCTTGCCGGTGTTCGTTTCCGCGCTGGCTTTCGCGCTGACGGGGTTTCGTTTCTCCGAGCGTCACCCCAAAGCTCCGGCCAGGGAAGTTCTCTTGTGGCGTACCTTGGCGCTCGGCTTGGCCATGCTGGCGACACTTGTGCTGGCCACCGGCGTGACCGAGGTCAAGGCCCGTTGGCTGGTGCCGGTCCTGATCATCTTGCCGCTGGCGATGGCCGCCTATATGGAACGGCTTTCACCACGCGGCAGGGACGCCCAGCTCCTGGTGATCGCGGCCGGAGCGGTCATCGCCGTTCTGCTCGCGCCCGCCACTTGGTACTTCCAGATAAACGGGACCAGTGGTCTCTCGCGGATGATCCGGGTGGATTACCCGGCCCTCTATCGCCAGCTGACTGCTGACGGGCCGGTGAAAACCGCAATATCCGACGGTGCATGGGTCGGAAATCTGCGGTTGGTCGACGAAAAATTGGTCGCGCTTGACCAGGAAGTGCCGAATTTCGACAGGCTAGTGCAAGAGCCGGCTGTACTCGTCTGGCTCGACCGCGACGATCCGCGGCCGGTCATTTTGGAGCAGCTCAAAAAAGCCGGCTATGGGCCGGACGGCCAACCAAGGCAAATCATGGTTCCGCTATTGCCTAGCACGGACAAGCCTGCCCGGCCCGGCGCCTACATAAGATTGAAGAAAACGGCTGCGGAAAAAGCCACAGCGCCCGACGAAGGCGTTAGCAAAGGAACCGAGGGTGGACAGGAACCCGACTGATCGACCTCCTCGTCATCGCAAGATCATGCCGTTCGAGCCGGACGAAGCGGGCTCCACCGATGTGTTGCGCCTGAAGTCGCGGCAGAAGGCCGCTGAGCTCAACCAGCATGTGCTTGGCTATGGCGCACTGGCGGAAGCCGAGTGGCACGCCGCCGGCATTGCTGCCCCCAACCTGTCTGCCATGCGTCAATACCGGCTCGACCGCATCCGCGCCGAGCTGAAGCGCCGCGACTATGCAGGAGCCCTGCTCTACGATCCGATTAACATCCGCTATGCGACCGACTCGACCAACATGCAGCTCTGGGTCGCGCACAACCCGACAAGGCATTGTTTCGTTGCCACCGAAGGCCCGGTGGTGCTGTTCGACTATTTTTCGTGCGAGCACCTTTCCGACCACTCCGGCGTGGTCGACGAGGTGCGGCCGGCAGTGTCGTGGATGTATCTCTACAGCGGCGAACTGACCGAGCAAAAAGTCCGCCGCTGGGCGGCCGGCATCGCCGATCTGGTGAGGGAGCATGGCGGCGGTATCAACCGCATCGCCGTCGATCACATCAATCCCGAGGGCGTCGAAGAACTCGCCCGCCTCGGCATCTCGATCGGCAATGGCGAAGCGCTGATGGAAAATGCCCGTCTGATCAAATCGCCCGACGAAATCCTGGCCATGCGCCGGTCGATCGTCGCTTGCGAGGCGGCGATGGGCGAGATGGAAGCAGCATTGCGGCCAGGCATTTCCGAAAACGAATTGTGGGCCGAACTGCACCGCGGCAACATTGCGCGTGGCGGCGAATGGGTCGAAACCCGGCTCCTGACGTCAGGCCCGCGCACCAATCCCTGGTTCCAGGAATGCTCGTCGCGAACGATCGAAGCCGGCGATCTCGTCGCTTTCGATACCGACCTGATCGGCCCCTACGGTTTCTGCGCCGACCTGTCGCGCACCTGGCTCTGCGGCGACACCGAGCCGTCCATCGAACAACGCGACCTGTTTCGCATCGCCGCCGACCAGATCGCCCACAACATCCGCCTGATGCAGCCGGGCATATCCTTCCGCGACCTTGTCGAACGCTCGGCGGTGCCGCCCGGAGATTGTTTCCCGGCGCGCTACGGCGTGCTCTATCACGGCGTCGGCCTGGCCGACGAATACCCGACGCTGCCGCATGCGATCGATTGGACTGAAGACACGCCCGACGGCGTGCTTGTGTCAGGCATGGTGCTTTGCGTCGAGAGCTATATCGGCCGGCTTGGCGGTCACGAGGGTGTCAAGATCGAGGAACAGATCCTGATAACTGAAACCGGCAACGAGCAGCTTTCGAACTATCCGCTCGACGAGCGGCTGCTCGGCGGCTGATTGTTGTTATGCGAGTGCCGCGACAGCCTCGCGCAACGCCACCACGATTTTCTCCGGTGTCGATCTGGCGGTGATGAACGGCAGGCCCTTGCGCCGCCTTGTCCAGCCGACCACCGCCACCGCTTCCGCTGCAGGCTCGAAGCGCTGCGCCAGCGCCCAGCTCAGGCAATCGATGGCGGCGACATCGGCCCTGCCCTCGGCAATTGCGACGATCGAGGCACGGTGGCCACCGCTTTCGCTGCGCTCAGAGAAGATGTCGAGGCTTTCGCCCAGCGCCTCCAGGTCACGCGTCAGCCCGACGATGCCCGACATGGAATCGAGGCTGTTGAAGGTAAAGTGCTTGCCACGCAGGATATCGAGCGGGATGAGAGGGCTGCCGTCGGCCGGTGAGCCAATCGATGGCGCTTCACCTGCCCGCATCACGATGGCGCTCGAATAGAGTTCGCCCTGCCCGCCTTCGAAAGCATCGTAGCTCGGCTGGCCGATCACCTGGACATGCTCCGACAGGCCGGTCTCCATCGGGCCCCAGCAGGTCTGTGCGAACAGCAGCGCCGGATGCAGCCAGAGGCCATGAAAATACAGTTCGCCCGGCGGCAGCGTCGCCGGATCGGGCGCGATGACCTTTCCAGCGGCGTCGCGGATGCCGCCTTCCACAGGCCGTAGATCGGCATTGAAGCGAGCGATGGTCTGCGGCGCGTCGATGCCTTTTTGCCGGAAGGCATCACGCAGCCGCGCCCATTGGGCATCGACCTCGCTCCGCATTTCGGGCCAGTCGTACATCGGCAAGGCGGCAACGAAATCGCTCATGCCGGGATTTTGATCGTTACGCTGAGAAACTGACGAGACCATTGACGCGCACCTGGGCATCGCCGCCGGCGATGCCACAAAATTCATTCTTTCGGCGGCTCGGCGGGCACCGGCGCACTGCCAAGCCCATTGAGGCTGCGCGCTCTGACGCGCGGCTTGAACGCCCGGCCCGGTTCCGGCGTGCGCCGCAGCACCGGGTGGACGATCGGCTCCTTCGCCTTGAACGCATAAGCCTTGAGAAGCGCCAAATAGTTCGGATAAGCGTAGCCATTGTTCATCCGCAGCCACTCGTCACGGCGCTCGCGAAACAGCTTCGGCAGCCGGTACCAAGCCACCGTCGGGCTCTTGTGATGGACGAAATGCAGATTGTTGTTGAGGAACAGGAACGACAGCGGCGAACGCTCGACGATCACCGTGCGGCCTTCCGGATGCTCCGACCATTGGTGCTCTGCGAAGGTGCGGATCGAGATCAGCGATTGGCCCAGCCACACCGGAACCAGGATGTAGAGCCATAGCGGGATGCCGAAGCCGAACTGCACGACCGGCAGCACCACGGCGAGGCCGACGGCGTGCAGCAGCCATGCCTTTCGGATCATCTTGTCGCCGGCGAGCACCTGCTTGGCATCGTCGATGAAGAAGCCGATGCACGACAGCCATGGGCCGAGAATGAGACGGCCGATCATGGTGTTGTTGATCTTCAGCAGGAACTTCATCGCCGGCGGCAATTCGTCATGGTGCCACAGCGCCTTGTAGTAGCTTTCAGGATCGTCAAGCGGATCGGTCAGCCGTTCGTCGGCATGATGGCGCAGATGAATGGTCTTGAACCGACGGAACGGCCAGACGAGACCGATCGGCAGGAAGACGAAAGCTTCGTTGAGCTGCGCATTGCGAGTCGGATGGCCGTGCAGGACTTCGTGCGCCAGCGAGGATTGCAGCGCGGCCATCAAGGCCAGAACGACGAGCGCCAGCAGCGGATAGGACGGCCACAGGAATAGGCCGGCTGCAAGCCAGGTGCCGTAACAGAAAAACGCGAGAAACACGGTCGGCCATTCGATGGCCGGTGCATTGCGTCGTCTGTTATTCATGCTCGTCATGGATCGACCACTGCCCTTCCAGTCGCCGGAATCGTTTTGATTCCTGACAGCATTCTGTCAGGAGCATCGAGATGCCGCAACGCGACAAGGCGCACAAAATGTTGCGATTGCGCATTTTTAGCCGCAGGCGTTATAAATTGTAAACGAACTGGAGGATTCATTTACGCCTAAACTGCCACTTTAGCGGATTCGGCGGATTTTTTTCCTCCCAACGGCCGGAATGACGATATGGACAAACGCGACCTATCGACGATCTTCCGGGAGCGCCTGAAAATGCTCCTGACACGATCCGACTTGAACCAGTCCGCTTTCGCGACGGCGGTGGGCATCGATCGTTCGGCGCTTTCGCAGCTGCTGTCCGGCGCCTCGACACGCCTTCCCCGCGCCGAAACGCTGCTCAACATTGCCGCCGAATTCAAAGTGTCGCTCGACTGGCTGCTCGGCCTCAGCCAAGACGAAGGCGTCACCGGTGAAATCCGCGAGAGCCTGGAGATCGAGGAAGCGCCCGACGGTTTCGACCGCACGCTGCTGGCAAGATGGCATGCCGAGGCCGCCGGTACGAAAATCCGTTACGTGCCGGCCGGTATTCCCGACCTTCTGCGCACCGAGGCGCTCGTCGACTACGAGGCTGGTATCGCCAACAAGAGCCGCGAGGCCCAGGCCGGTGAGACGCAGTACCGCATCGACTACAACCGGCGGCCGGAAACCGACATGGAAGTCTGCATGCCGCGCCACACGCTGGAGATCTTTGCGCGCGGACTGGGCGTCTGGGACCGTTTTCCTGAGGCCGACCGCCACCAGCAGCTTCTTCACATGGCGACGCTGCTCGACGACCTTTATCCCACCTTCCGCCTGTTTCTCTATGACGGACGGATGCGCTACTCGATTCCCTACACCATATTCGGGCCCTATCGTGCCGCCATCTATGTCGGCGACATGTATCTGGTGCTGAACGCGACCCAGCCAGTTCGCACGCTGACCAGCCATTTCGACAATCTGATCCGCGCCGCCGACATCAACGCGCATGAGGCGGCCAGCTTCACGCAAAGGCTGGCGGAGATGCGATTTTGACGGCTTGTCTATCGCGCCGACATTGACGCCATATAAAGATTTCTTTATATCCTTATCTCGACAAAGAATCCCCGGAAGGCGTATTTCCAATGACCAATCCAATTGACGCGCTGCTTGCTGAGAAGGGCGTTCTGCTTGCCGATGGCGCCACCGGCACCAATCTGTTCGCCATGGGGCTAGAGGCCGGCGAGGCTCCAGAGTTGCTGAACGAGACGGCGCCGGACACCATCACCAGTCTGCACCAGAACTTCGTCGATGCTGGCGCTGACATCATCCTGACCAACTCCTTCGGCGGCACCCGCCACCGGCTGAAGCTGCACCATGCGCAAGGCCGCGTGCATGCGCTGAACAAGCGCGCCGCCGAGATCGCCCGCGCTGTCGCCGATAGAGCCGGCCGCAAGGTCATCGTGGCGGGCTCGGTCGGCCCGACCGGCGAGTTGCTGGTGCCGCTCGGCGCGATGACCTATGACGAGGCGGTCGAGGCCTTTGCCGAACAGATCGAGGGCCTGAAAGCCGGCGGCGCCGAAGTCGCCTGGATCGAGACCATGTCGGCGCCGGACGAAATCCGCGCCGCAGCCGAAGCCGCGATCCGCGTCGGCTTGCCCTATACCTACACCGGCTCCTTCGACACCGCCGGCCGCACCATGATGGGGCTGTTGCCGAAGGACATCCACGGCGTCGCCGATGGCTTGTCGCAGGCTCCGCTCGGTGTCGGCGCCAACTGCGGCGTCGGCGCCTCCGACATCCTCGCTTCGCTGCTCGACATGACCGAGGCGAAGCCGGAGGCCACGGTGATCGTCAAGGGCAATTGCGGCATTCCGGAATTTCGCGGCGCCGAGATCCATTATTCCGGCACGCCCGAGCTGATGGCCGACTATGTCAGGCTGGCCGTCGATGCCGGCGCAAAGATCGTCGGCGGTTGCTGCGGCACCTCGTTCGCCCACCTCGCCGCAATGCGCAAGGCGCTCGATGCGCATACCCGGTCGGATCGCCCGAGCATCGAAAAAATCGTCGAGCGCATTGGCCCGATGCGCAACAAGCAGGCCACAGTCAACACCGTCGAGACCAGCGAAGCCCGCCGCGAGCGCCGGCGCACCCGCGCCTGACAAATGTTGAAAAATGCAGGTAAGGTTTCCCTGCCGGCCTGCTCACCCGCCCGTGGGTCGGTTTCCACTATCCGAACGATCCCATCTGACGAAAATCGGACGTCATCACCATTACCGTTTACCGCCAAGCGCCGAGGCAAGGCGCACCAGCGAGAGGAACTCGGACCGGTACCCAAACGGGTCGGCTCCCCGGGCGGCGGTGGCAATCTCCATGATCTTGTCATAGCCGAACTTCGCGGTCGCATCCTCGTCGCGCAGCTTCTGGCCGAAGGCAGCGACGGCAATGGAGAACCGCTGGTCGGTGCTGGCCTGGTCGAAATCAGCCACTTCGTTGGCTGATGTCACCGGTGTGGTGATCAGCTTCGAGGCATCCTCGTTCGGCAGCTTGTAGCGGATTTTCACGAAGGCATATTCGTCGGCGTTGGCGACGCCGCCATTGTTCACCGAAGCCTGGCCGTAGCGCAACTGATCGATCTGCTCGCCGCCGCTGCCCTTCGGCGTGATCTCGTAGATCGCGGTGACCGAATGGCCGGAGCCGATCTCGCCGGCATCGACGCGGTCGTTGTTGAAATCCTCGCGATTCAAGGCCCGGGTCTCGTAGCCGATCAGCCGGTATTCCGAGACCTTGTTCGGATTGAACTCGACCTGGATCTTCACGTCCTTGGCGATGGTGAACAATGTCGAGGACGCATCCTCGACCAGCACCTTCTCGGCCTCGGCCAAAGTGTCGATATAGGCGGCGGTGCCGTTGCCGTTCTGGGCGATGGTCTGCATCATCTGATCGTTCAGATTGCCGCGACCGAAACCGAACACCGACAGAAACACCCCGATCTTGCGCTCTTTTTCGATCAACCGCTTCAGATCGTCGTCGTCGGTCTGGCCGACATTGAAATCGCCGTCCGTGGCCAGCATTACGCGATTGATCCCGTCGTTGACGAAGGATTTCTGCGCCAGCCGATAGGCTTCCTTGATGCCCGCCTCGCCGGCCGTGCTGCCGCCGGGCGTCAAAGTGTCGATGGCATTGAGGATCTTGTCTTTCTCCGAAATTTTCGTCGGCTCGAGGACGGTGCCGGCATCACCCGCATAAGTGACGATCGAAACCGTGTCGTCGGGCCTCAGCCTGTTGACCAGAAGCCGGAAGGCCGATTGCAAGAGCGGCAGCTTGTCCTGCTCGTTCATCGAGCCCGACACGTCGATCAGAAACACCAGATTGGCTTTGGGCTGCTCGGCCGGCTTGGCGTCGAAACCCTTGATAGCGACATGCATCAGCCTGGTGTGCTCGTTCCACGGCGTCGGCATGACGCTGACGGTCGAGTTGAACGGGGTCGAGGCAGAGTCCGGTCCTTTCCAGTCATAAGGGAAGTAGTTGATCATCTCCTCGACGCGGACTGTGTCGGCTCGCGGCACAATACCTTCCCTGAGCGAACGCCGCACGAAGGAATAGGAAGCGGTGTCGACATCGATCGAAAAGGTCGAGACCGGGTCTTCGAGCGCGGCACGCACCGGATTGCTCTTGAAATCCTCGACGCGGTCGCGATTTTGCTCCGGCAGCGGCATCTGGTCGGCCGGCATAGGCGGTTGTACCATCAGTTTGGACTCGGCTGTTGTGCCGGCCATACCCTTGACCGCTGGGGCGCTTGCGCCGCCGTCCTGTGCGAACTCGCCGCTCGGCGCCGGCGGAGGCGCATTGCTGGTCAGCGCACCTTGCCTTGTCAGGCCGCCGGCGGCAGCCGACTCTGGCTTCGGCAGCGATGCCGGCGCAAGCGCCTCGGCTGCGTCGCGGCTTTCGGCGTCGGCATCGGCTTTCTTCCTGGCCACTGGTTTGTCGGCCAGCGTTTCGGCGATCTTCTCGTCGCCACCGGAATGGAATGGCCGCTCCTGCAGCATGTAGATGGTGGCGTATCCGGCTATCGGTAGGGCGACGAGCCCGGCAATGGCCGGAGTGACGACGAGTTTCTTTTGCATGATTTCGCTCCAGAGCTTTTGTGCTCGCTCTGTAAGACGAAGCCCTTTCGCCGATCCTTGGGCGGCGGGTGAGGTTTTTTCGTCCAGGTCGTAAGCCCGCATGGCGGCCTCGAAGGCACGCGCCTTCGCGTCGGTACCCGGTGCCGGTGCTGCGATGTCGCGCAGTCTGTTGAGTTCGTTGTCGTCGACCATGATCACACTTCCCCGGCTGAACGCATGAGCGTCTTCAACCGTTTCTTCGCTTCATGGATGTGCCAGGAAACCGTCGTCTCCGAGATGCCTATCGCCTCGGCGGCGGCTGCGTGGCTGAGCCCTTCGCCATAGACCAGCAGCACCGCGTCGCGCTGCTTGTCCGGCAGCATCCGCACCGCCGCCCAAAGCGCCTCGGCCGGATCTTCGGGCTCGGCCGGGGCTTCTCCCGTGATCAGCTCGTAAGCTCCGTAGGCTTCGATCTTGATCGTCTCGCGGACCGTCTTGCGCATCACGTCGCGTGCCGCATTCAGCGTCATGGTGTAGAGCCAGGTGGTGAAGGCGCCGCTGCCATGATAGTCGCGGATCGCCCGGCCGAGCCGGACGCAGACTTCCTGGGCGATATCCTCGGCGTCGGCCTTCTTCCCGCACCAGCGATATGCGGCGCGATAGACGAATTCATAGTGCCTTTCGAGCAATTTGCCGAAAGCCCGCCTGTCTCCGCCCTTCGCCCGCCCGATCAACTCGGCGTCGGAGGCTTCGCTTTCATCCAGCATCATCGCCATCATTTGCCTGTTGGACGAAGGCTAGTGGCGGTTCCTTGGGGGTGGTGGAAAGAAAAGGACAAACCGCCTTCGAGAACACCAACCACGGGTGCTC
>NZ_RZSW01000235.1:0-9080 GCF_003997375.1 Mesorhizobium sp. M5C.F.Ca.IN.020.29.1.1
TCCTCGCCCTCCTGCCCCCGCCCCCGGTGGACCGTTCCGTTCCGATAAGGGCTTGAACCTCGCACGGAGCTTCCGATCCCGCAGCGCCATTGGAAAACGAACACGGCAAAGTACGCTTAAATCTGGGCCTGTCTTCGTCCATTCGAGGGATGCCCTTTCTGGACGATCACATTGACACACGGAGCGGTTCGGGGGGTTGACCGCACGCATCAGCGTTGTGGCGAGGTCCAGAAAGGAAATGACGGCGCCGCATCAATGGAGAGTGGCTTGATGGGGCCGGCCAGACGTAAGGTGGACGAACCGGCAGAGAGGAAGAAGCCTGACACGAATGGCGCCATTTGTACCTCGGAACGCGTCTTGATGGAAAGGCTTTGAGCTTGCGGGCAGTGCACCTAAGCCTATGAAACAACTGGTGCCGCTTGCGTGACTCGAACACCTGACCCTTTCATTACGAACTTTATGGCGAGCGTACGCCACGATTCGCTACAGAACGAAAAATGTCTATTTTACAGATAGTTATTGACGTCGGCATACGAGGGAATATCCTTACTGGGTTGAGCACGGTGGCAGACATAGAGCGGTTTCCATTCAGACCGGACCACGTGGCGAGCGGCTCGCCGATCTAGCCCAGGTCGCTATTATGAACGACACTCCCAACAGATTGCCTGGGTCGTCGGCACGCGGCCATACGGATTAAGCGCAGCTTGGGCTCCACTGCGTTTAATCGCTGAGGCAGTGATCGAATGGGGTGTGGGGCCGTAACCGGACTGTCAGGTTTCGGCTGGGATTTTTTACCAGCAGCCGTTCGACACCCGACTCCATAGGAGCCATTGACAGTTCGATCGTGCGATGACCGCTTCTGGGCCCAGAACCGTTATTGGTGCCAGGTGTGGCTAACGGTTCCCGGTTGCGAACTCCCTTGCGGCCTGCAGGAAGGCACTGAAGGCTGCGGGTGGGTTCTTCCTGCCCGGGTAATAGAGCGAGAGCGGCGCCAGCGGCGGGGTCCAGTCATCGAGAACGGACATGAGCCGACCCTCAGCGATGTCCTCGCGCACATCCGCCTCCATCACATATCCTAGTCCGATCCCATTCTGTGCAGCAATCCGGACCAAGCTCGGCTCGTCGAGGGTGATGGCCCCCTGGACATCGATCTGCACGGCGGTCCCTTCCTTCTCGAACCGCCAGCGGAACAGCGCGTTGTTCGGAAGACGTGCCCGTATGCACCGAAATCGGTATAGATCGCCCGGAACGACAGGCCGCCCGTGTGTGCGCAGGAAATCCGGCGAGGCGACAACCGCATTTCGTCGCGGTAGTCCAAGCGAAATGGCGATCATATCGCTTGGCACAAGGTCCGCCGGCCTCAAGCCCAAGTCGAATCCGCCGGCGACAATGTCGACCAGCCGCCCCTCCGTGACAAGATCGATATGCACCTGCGGGTAGCGCCGTAGAAACGACAGAACGAGGGGCGCGATCACTTCCCGTGCCGCCGATGCAAAGGTGTTGATGCGCAAGGTGCCCGTTGGCGTCTCCTGCAGCGACTGCGCCGCCAGCATGGCGTCATGGATGTCCGTCATCGCCGGACCGACCCGCTCCACGAAGCTTCTTCCGGCATCGGTAAGCGAAACGCTACGCGTTGTTCGGTTGAACAGGCGAATTCCTAAACGCTGCTCAAGCTTTGCAATGGCGTTGCTTAGTGCCGTCGTCGACATACCGAGATCAAGTGCTGCAGCCCGGAAAGAGCCCAGCCGAGCGATGCTGAGAACCGCATCCAGGTCAGCCAGAAAAGACCTCGTCATTATCCCTCTTATCGGAATTCCACGTGCCTTTTTATCCCAGTTATCGCGGCAGTCGTCCAGACCTAGGTTGTCACTTGCCGGCCCAAATGGGTCGAGGCCCACAGCTGGCAAAGGCTGGACTTGATTGGAAGAGTAAAATGACGATTACACTACCCCTCACATTACCCAAGGGCATCCAAGCCTATTTCGACGCCGACCGAAATGGCGGGCCGGATGCTGTCGCTGCCGCTTTTACCGAAAACGGCATCGTGAAGGACAAGGGCAAAACCCATATGGGCCGTGAGGCCATTCGAAAGTGGATGGCTGAGGCCACCCAGCAATACAGCTACACGGTCGAACCCATCTTCATCGCGACCGAAAACGGGAAGACCCAAGTGACGGGCCACGCCGTCGGCGACTTCCCGGGAAGCCCGGTCGAACTGCGTTTCTTCTTCGTCCTCGCGGACGACAAGATTGCCGAACTGGAGATCACTATATGACACCCTTCGTCACATTGCAGGGGCGTCGGGCCCTGATCACCGGAGGTACTTTAGGTGCCGGCGCCGCGACCGTGGCGCTCTTTCAAGAGCTTGGCGCCCGTGTGCTGACCACCGCTCGCACCAAGCCGGCGGACTTCTCCGGTGGGGCATTCGTCGCGGCCGACCTGACTACCGAGGCGGGGGTTCAAGCCGTCGTCAACGCGGTGCATCGGGATCTTGGCGGGCTCGATATCCTTGTTAACGTGCTGGGAGGCTCTTCTGCCCCTTCAGGCGGCTTTGCTGCGCTCACCGACACGGAATGGGACAAGGAGTTCAACCTCAACTTCTTTCCTGCGGTCAGGCTCGATCGTGCTCTGATTCCCGGCCTGATCGCTCAGGGAAGCGGCGTCGTCATCCACGTCACCTCGATCCAGAACCGCCTGCCGCTACCGGAGGCGACGACGGCTTACGCTTCGGCCAAAGCGGCCCTCAACACCTACAGCAAAAGCATCTCGAAGGAGGTTTCTCCTAAGGGAGTGCGGGTGGTGCGCGTTTCTCCCGGCTGGATCGCCAGTCCGAACTCTAATGGTCTGGCCCTGCGCATAGCCGAGGAAGCCGGCATTGCCTACGCCGATGCGGTAGAGGTGATCATGAAGTCACTCGGCGGCATACCGCTTGGACGACCGGCCGAGCCGAAAGAGGTCGCCGACCTGATCGCCTTCCTTGCATCGGATCGAGCATCGTCCATTACCGGGACAGAGCATGTGATCGACGGCGGCACTATTCCCACCGCGTGAACAGACGGTGCGCGCACCACAGCGCGCATCTGCCCCCTGCCAGAGGTAGTGCGGTCAGGCCGTGCTGGTCCAGCCACCCGTGTGGGAGTAAATCGCGTTACGCAGTTCCCTCACATCGCGCGTGATCTGGTTCAGATGACTAGGACTTCGTCCTGAGGTCGAGAGCAGTCCATCTGCAAGGCAACCTGCCCGAGATCTCAGTTCACGCCCTTTGTCGGTGAGTTCAATCAGAACCTGCCTCTCGTTGGTCGGGTTCCTGGTTCGGCTGAGAAGTTCCGCAGTCTCCAGCCTCTTGAGCAGAGGCGTCAGGGTACTTGATTCTAGCGCCAGCCTGTCGGCGATGCTGCCAACCGTCTGCTCGCCGTGTTGCCAGAGCACGTTGAGCACCAGATACTGAGGATATGTAAGCCCTAGGCCGTCCAGCAATGGCTTGTAGACCCGCTGGATTGCGATGCCTGCGGAGTAAATTGCGTAGCAAAGCTGGTCATCGAGCGGCAGTGGGTTGTTCGGTTTCTTCGTGGGCATGGGTTCGTCTCCTGCAGATCGATATAGCCTATCCCGTCGGTAAAAAGAATATCGCGATAAAAATTATGATTGACAAGCTTCTCACGCCGAGCCAAGATAGTTATCGCGATAATGAATATCGCGATTTTGATGAAGAGAGAAAACATGGTTTCGAAGACATCGAACATCTTGGCAGCAACAGCCGCCGTCGCGGTAATCGCCACTGCCTCAGCTTCACACGGCGCCGAAAAGATTCCTGACACACAGGCCATCAAGAACGTGGTGCTGGTTCATGGCGCATTCGCGGATGGTTCCGGTTGGCGCGGCGTCTATGAAGATCTGACGGCGCGAGGTTATCGCGTGTCGATCGTCCAGAATCCGCTAACCTCGCTGGCAGACGATGTCGCCGCGACCAAACGTGCGCTGGATCGTCAGGAAGGACCGGCGGTTCTTGTGGGGCATTCTTGGGGCGGCACTGTGATCACCGAGGCCGGCATCCACCACAATGTCGAAAGTCTCGTTTACGTTTCAGCGCTTTCTCCCGACGCCGGACAGACCACCGGTCAGCTTTACGAGGGATATCAGACCCCGCCGGAATTCGTCATCGAGACCACACCGGACGGTTACGGTTTTATCTCCCCCGACAAATTCAAGATCGGCTTCGCCAACGACACGACCGACGCTGATGCGGCCTTCATGCGCGACTCGCAGGTGCCGGTGAATATGTCGGCGTTCGGGACGAAGCTCGAGCACGCCGCGTGGCGCAGCAAGCCGAGCTGGGCAGTGATTGCCACGGACGACAAAGCCTTCGACCAGCGCATGCTGCAGGACATGGCGAAACGCATTGGCGCAAAGGTCACCGAGGTGGCGGCCAGCCATGCAGTGTTCATGACGCAGCCGAAAGTCGTCGCTGACGTGATTGACGAAGCTGCTCGCAAGGGCGCCGTCGCGGCTCGTTGATGAGCGACAGTCGTGGCTGCAAACAGCGCGCCGGATAACTGACATCCGGCGCGCGAAACACGAAGTCAACAATTCCAAGAGAGTTACAATGCAGAGCAGTTCTTCCGCCACGCGGCAAAAGACTTCGAACGACGCGCTCGAGATAATCAGGCGAGGCTGACGGCAAAGCTCAAGCCAGGATACGACTTCATAGTTTGCGGCGCCGGCGCATCCGGATCCGTGATTGCTCGACGCCTCGCCGAAAACTCTGCCTGCAATGTTCTTCTGATTGAAGCGGGCGGTACCGACGATACCGAAGCGGTGCTTGATCCGAGCCTGTGGCCCACAAACCTCGGTAGCGAGCGCGATTGGGGTTTTGTTGCAGAGCCAAACCGGGACCTAGGCGGACGCGCCTTGCCGATGTCGATGGGAAAGGGCCTTGGTGGAGGCTCCAGCGTCAACGTCATGGTCTGGGCGCGCGGGCACCGCAGTGACTGGGATCACTTTGCTGAGGTGTCTGGCGATGATGGTTGGGGTTATGAGGCGGTGTTGGACATCTATCGCCGCATTGAATCCTGGCAAGGGGCACCGAATGAACGATATCGGGGAACGAACGGTCCGGTTTGGGTTCAGCCACCCCATGACCCCAGCCCGATCGCGGGTGCGATGCTGCAGGCGGCTCAGCAACTAGGTATCCCGCGGTTCGACAGCCCGAACGGCGCTATGATGGAGAGCGAGGCGGCGCGGCCTACACCGACATGCTTGTGCGCGACGGGCGGCGCCACTCGCTCTATCGCGCATACGTTCTACCGTGGACCGACAAACCGAATCTCACAGTGCTGACGATACACTGGTAAGACGGGTGCTATTCGGCGGACGACGCGCTGTAGCCGTTGAAATTGAGCGAGGTGGAAATGTTCAGACGCTCTCCGCGACCACGGAAATCATCCTCTCGACAGGAGCGATCAATACGCCAAAGCTTTTGATGCTGTCTGGAATAGGAGATTGCACGCACCTCGAACGCCACGGCATTCCGCTCGTTCAAAACCTGCCTGGGGTCGGCGAAAACCTGCAGGACCACGTATCCTTCGGTTGCTCGTGGGAGTGTCGCGAACCGCTCGCTCCTCGCAACAATGGAAGCGAAGCTACTCTTTACTGGAAGAGCCGGCCGGAAATGCGCGAGCCAGACCTTCTGTTCTGTCAGGTGGAATTCCCGGTTCCAAGCGACCGAACTTCCGCTCGGGGGATACCCGCGCACGGATGGACGATGTTCGCTGGACTTGCTCGCCCACAGAGCCGTGGACGGGTGAGATTGAGGAACGCGGACCCCGGTCGTTGACGCCCGTATGATGGCTCACCCCCATGACCTGGAAGCGGCAAGGGCGTGTGTGAAGCTTTGCCGGGAACTCGGCCAAGCGAACGCGCTACGCCCGATCGTCAAGCGTGAGGTGATCCCTGGTGTGGGAACTGACGCAGACGACGATTTCATCCGTGATGCAGCCGTAACCTACTGGCATCAGTGTGGCACCGCTCGAATGGGTGTAGACGAGATGTCGGTAGTCGATAGTGACCTCAGCGTGCATGGCGTCAAGGGGCTGCGCGTAGCGGACGGGTCGATCTTGCCAAGGGTGACAACTGGGAACACCCAAGCACCTTGTGCTGTGATTTGCGAACGGGCAGCGCAGATGGTCCGAAACGAATATCGTCTCTGATACGTGGGGCGAAACGGGGCGTTTAAGCGCCGACAGTCTTTGATGTTACAGCTTGCACAAAATCGGACTTCGCGAGGCCGCCACGACATCGGCTTCGAAAGGAGTGTCTGCTTCCAAGCAGCCACACCATATTGTGCAATGTCCAAAACTGAGGCGCTGAGCTGTCATCGGCATCACGCAAATTCGATTCTTGGCAGGGATCTTCACCTGCTCCCGGTCGCGCGTACGCTAGGCTGCCACATGGTTCGATGGAATGTCCGTCCTTCCAAAACCGGCTTAAAAACCGGCCTAATCTGGAAAATTAAGCTGGTGAGAGATGGAGTACAGTCTCTGAAAGATTAATGATTTCAAATGGTTGGAGTGGCGCGCCCGAAGAGATTCGAACTCCTGACCCCAGATTCGTCGTTAAGGGGAGGGTGCTTGCGGTCAGACGCGAGGCGACAAATCCGTAAGGACCGCGGATTCTAGAGCGGGATGAGATTTGTAAGAGTCGTGGGATTCCCAAATCATCGCAGTTCTGATTCAACATTCATGCTGGGAGGAGGCCAGTTTGGATGGCAGGATATTCGATGGACCTTCGCGAGCGGGTTGTAGCCGCGGTCAAGACCGATGGGCTCTCGCGACGTGCGGCGGCGGCTCGATTTGGCGTTAGCTATAGCGCGGCCATTGAGTGGCTTAAGCGTGTCGAAGAGACTGGCAGTGCTGCGCCTCGCCAGGTCGGCGGCTACAAACCGAAGAAGCTCTCGGGAGCGTGGCGCGACTGGCTGATCGAACGCTGTCACGACAGGGACTTCACCTGCGCGGCCTTGTGGCCGAACTTGGCGAGCGTGGCCTGAAGGTCGACTACCGTTCGGTGTGGGAATTCGTGCATGCCGAGAAGCTCAGTCACAAAAAAAGACGCTGATCGCCGTCGAGCAGGATCGTCCCGATATCGCGCGACGGCGGATGCAGTGGACGAAGTATCGGGGCCGGATTGATCCCACGCGCCTGGTCTTCATTGACGAGACCTGGACCAAGACCAACATGTCGCCGCTAAGCGGCTGGGCGCCGGTGGGACAGCGGATCAAAGCGAAAGTGCCGCACGGCCATGTGTGGACGCCCCCTCAAACGCAAGAAGAATCTTTGGTGCAGTCTGCTGCGCGTGATCGGGTGCTGCCATGTGTCCGGCCTCTGTTGCGGCTCGTCATGGCCGCGGGCCCGTATGGGAGTTCGAGGATAAGGTCCACATCACTGGAACGCGCTCGAAGCGCTCCCCATGCGCCTGGTTCTCCTGATCCCGCCTCACCGACGTTGCGCCATACCTGTCCTTTGACCTCCTCACGCCGCCAACGGCCTCAAGTCCGTCCCGCTCAAGCAGGTACGGCCGGAGCCCGGTAACTTTCTCCCTTCGTCAATAGCGCCCACGCGATACGGGCATTCTTGTTCGCCAGTGCGACGATCACCAGCATCGGCGGCTTACGCTCGAGCATCCGCCCGAGCCAGGATCCTTTAGGCACCCCTTTGCGCTTGGCCCAGCGGATCACGGCGCTCGCTGCGATAATAAGAAGCCGTCGCAGGGTTCGCTCTCCCATCCTGGATGTTCGGCCCAGCCTTTCCTTGCCGCCCGTCGAGCGCTGCACCGGTGTTAATCCGACCCAGGCAGCGAAGTCACGACCCGATCGGAACGTCTCCGCCGGCGGCGCAAGAGCTTCAATGGCAGTGGCGATCAGGGGGCCGATCCCAGGCACAGTCATCAGACGTTGGGTCATCTCGTCAGCCTTGGCGCGAGCAGAGATCTCCGCATCTAACTTGCCGATCTGCTCTTGCAAATGACGCACCCCCTCAACGAGGAGAGCAAGGCAGGAGCGAGCGGCCTCCGGTACGCTCGATGCGGGGTCCTCGATGTGTGCGATGAGGCGCCCGACATGGAAAGGACCCCGCGGCGCGATCAGACCGTATTCGGAAAGATGGCCGCGGATCGCGTTGATGAGCTGAGTACGTTGGCCGACCAGAATATCGCGAGTCCGGAAGATCACGGCTGAGGCCTGCTTGGCCTCGCTCTTCACGGCCACAAAGCGCATCGTCGGGCGTTGCGCCGCTTCGCAGATCGCTTCTGCATCGGCGGCATCATTCTTCTGACGCTTGACGAAAGGCTTCACATAGGCCGGCGCGATGAGCCGGACCGTGTGGCCGAGCTTCCCGATCTCCCGGCCCCAATAATGGGCGCCGGGGCATGCTTCCATCGCGACAAGGCAAGGCGGCTGAGCTGCGAAGAAGCCCAGCACCTGGTCGCGTCGTAGCTTCCTGCGGAATAAGACCTCTCCCGCAGCGCTCGCTCCGTGTGCCTGAAAGACATTTTTGGCCAGATCCAGGCCGATGGTGCTAACTTCCGTCATGGGCGCCTCCTCTGAGTGGCAAGAAACACCTCCACTCTGGCACATCGATGCCGTCGGGGGGCGTCCACCCCATCACTGGAAGACCATGACCTTCCTGGCCGCGCTGCGCCGCGATCGCGTCGACGCGCCTTGGTTGATCGACGGACCGATCAACGGCGAGAGATTTCTCCTCTACGTCGAGAAGGTTCTCGCGCCGACCCTCCAGCCGGGGGATATAGTCATCATGGACAATCTCGGCTCGCACAAAGGCAAGGCGGTGCGTCGCGCCATACGCGTCGCCGGCGCAAGGCTCTTCTTCCTGCCGAAATACTCGCCCGATCTCAATCCGATCGAACAGCTCTTCTCAAAACTCAAGCACTGGCTGAGAAAGGCAGCAAGCCGCACCGTCCAAACCGTCTGCGACGCGATCGGCCAAATTCTCAACCGCATCACATCCGCCGAGTGCTCACACTACTTCAAAAACTCCGGCTATGACCGAAACTAATCTCATCCCGCTCTA
>NZ_RZSW01000236.1:0-9040 GCF_003997375.1 Mesorhizobium sp. M5C.F.Ca.IN.020.29.1.1
TGATAAGACAGCACGGCGAGATCGATCCCGTTTCGCGTCAGAAAGCCGCGGACGAAACGTCGGACATCCATTGACGTCAACAGAATAGGGCGGGTTTGACCCGGTTCTGTGTTCGAAAGGACCTGACGTATCTGTGATAGCATCGCTTCGCTTTGCCGATCCTCCAGTGCGAGATAGGGGCCTGCATCCGAATCTCGAACCGCGCCACGCATCACATCCTCGCTCTCGCGTTCGACGACCAGGGCGGACACGATGCCCTCGGTGTTGGCATAGCGGTGGCAGATCTGTCGCTTCAAACCAGAACGGACATATTCCGTCAGCAGGGCAACGTTTTGCTCACGCTCGCTCCATTCGGCCAATGCCTCCAACACGAGACGGGTGTGGCGGATTGGGATACCTTCCTCCAGGAGGCGGCGCAGAACATCGGCAATCCGAGGAATCGGCGTCGTGCGCAGCACCTCTTTCACAAGATCAGAATATTCCTGCTCCATTCGGCCCAGGAAATGTCGGGTCTCTTGGATGCCCACCAATCGCGGTGCGTAGCGGGTCAACGTTGCATGGACGCGCAAGGCGAGGAGTTCGCCGGGAGCCCAATGCTCCGTGCCGGCGCCCGTAAGGGCCTGTGCAGGGGTATGTTCGACCGGGAGTCTGTCCGTTTTCGGCTCACGCCTAAGGGGGATACCGCTCGAGTCGACGTGCGCTACATCGGCTCGGAGCGTCATCTGGCTTGGATCTATCGCGTCCTGTTCGACTGGCACGCCCTCGACATCTATCCGGAATTGCGATGTAGGCAGCTGCTCGTCAACCAAGACAGGGATGCGGGGAACGATAATGCCCAGATCGGCTGTGACCAGGAGCGAAACGCGCCCAATATGTTTTTGCAATTCGGCTTGATCGATCGCCTGCATAAGATTTGGCGCTAAAAAAAATGCGATCGGGAATTCCTTCGCAGGCGCGGCTTGCTTAGGCTCCGCTGCAGTTCCATCTTTCGCATCGGCAGTGCCGGCGCCCAGCACATCAGCCTTGACAATGCTTACCGCAGCGAACACTGCGGCCAGCATCAGAAAGACGGGGAGGGGAAACCCAGGAACGAACCCCATCACGACCAGGACGCCGGCCGCCAGCCGCAAGGCTCGAGTACTGGCCGTGAGCTGACTGACCATTTCGGTACCGAGGTTGATCCTCGCCGTCCCAGTCACACGGGTGACGATGGTCGCCGCAGTAATGGAGAGCAGAAGGGCCGGAATCTGCGATATCAATGCATCGCCTATCGTCAGCAGAGTATAGTGATGCAGCACCTCGCCGAAGGACATGCCCTTGGAGAGCAGACCGATCGAAATTCCACCCAGCATGTTGATGCAGATAACCACCAGCCCGGCGATGGAATCGCCCTTCACAAATTTCATCGCGCCGTCCATCGCGCCATATAGTTGGCTTTCCTTCTCCAATTCGGCGCGCCGCCGGCGGGATTCGTTGGCATCGATGTGGCCGTTGCGTAGCTCTGCGTCGACCGCCATTTGCTTGCCCGGCAGAGCATCCAGCGTGAAACGCGCCGCCACTTCTGCCACCCGTTCGGCACCCTTCGCGAGGACCATGAATTGCACCATGGTGACGACCAGAAATATGACGAAACCCACCACGATATTGCCTGAGATGACGAAATCGCCAAAGGTATGAATAATGCTGCCGGCCTCCCCCTCGGCCAGGATCAGTCGCGTCGTTGCGACCGTCAGCGCGAGACGGAATACAGTGGAAATCAAAATAACGCCGGGCAAAGAGGAAAAATCAAGTGGAGTACTGACATACAGGGCAACCATCATCAGCAGTATGGCCAACCCCATATTGAATCCTATCAGTGCGTCGACCACCACGACCGGGATAGGCA
The DNA here is from genome assembly GCF_003997375.1 of Mesorhizobium sp. M5C.F.Ca.IN.020.29.1.1. Taxonomy (NCBI): domain Bacteria; kingdom Pseudomonadati; phylum Pseudomonadota; class Alphaproteobacteria; order Hyphomicrobiales; family Phyllobacteriaceae; genus Mesorhizobium; species Mesorhizobium sp. M5C.F.Ca.IN.020.29.1.1. Next base: position 1,886 of record NZ_RZSW01000236.1, read on the forward strand.
TGACCATCATCGCGACAGCCAGAAGCAGCATCAACGCAACCATTAAATCCGGGCTGGCCGGCGCACGCTTGATGAAGTCACGCAGGACGTTGGCCATCGAGACACCTTTGCAATCGGTTGAGACTTACTCTGCTGTTACGCCCTGAAACGTAGCTTTCGAACTCCGAAGGCGCCTCGGCCTTGGCCAGCGCGTGACCCTGCATGAGAGCCACAGACAGGCGCGAAATGGCTGGGCAGCAAATGTTTCCAACGCAGCCAGCTTGTCAGCACCGAGCGCGACAGGATGTTTGGCTGGCCATAGAGTGCTGCTTGATGGGGCCTGCGAGCTTTCAATATGGGAGAGCAGCAATGCGGCCATTCCTGCTCAGCAGCACACGGCTGTCCTCAATACGATCGACTACCCATCCATCAGCTAAAATGGCCCCGACAAAATACTTCTCGCTGTCGATGACAAGATACGGTTGGGCCCCATGCCACACAGCTTCGACCGCGATTGCGGATGGCGCCTTCTCCTCTTTGATGAGCACTCCGTTCACCAGTGTTAGAGTACCCTTGGTGCGACGATCGAACGATTGCTGAAGCTTCTGCCAGCTGATGACCGATTCAGACGTGACGGTGCCCTCGGCGGTCACAACACCCTTTGCCGACCCAATCTTGACGTCGAGAAGACCCGCTCGATCGACTTCCTCCTGCAGCTCTTTGGCCGCTGCCTCCGTAAGTTCATTGTCAGCGCGGTGACTGATCGTTCTGGACGCGACTTCAGCCCGAAGTGAATTGGGGCTCGATCCACTTGCATTGCCAAGATAGGAGATCGTGCCTGAAAGCGCGCCGATCCCGAGTGAGCTGATTATGACCATGGCGAGCACACCGATCGGGAGGCGTGGTATGCCGGTCGAACCAGGCGGCTCTGCATCCTGCACGGACCAAGCAATGGACATCTCGCCTACGAGCAGGACGGCAGGAAGGGGCACAACAACGGACTGGCCTGCGGCGATATTCCGGTTGCCCTCGATACTGAGTCCGGGTGCAAGCGCCTCGAGTTCGATCGACTTGCCAAGAAGAGTTACACGAAGATGATGCGGTGCCAGTCCTTGCTCGACAAAGACCAAATCGGCATCGAAGCCGCTGCCGATTAAACACGTTTGAAGATCCGTCTTGCCGGTCAGTCCGCAATAGAGCCCCGAAAGCACTTCGAAACGGAGGGAAACGGCGTCATCCACAGAGCATCTCTCAAACAGGATAGAAGCCGCACGGCAATTGCCATGCGGCTCATTTCGGGACTACGTCGCGTCAATAAGGAGACGCGCTAGGGGCAGTCTAAAAGCCGCTTCCGACATTACGAAACGCGTTCGTCGGCGGCCTTCTTGATGGTCTGGAGATTGGTCGTTAGAGTGCGCAACTGGACACTCCTTTTCGTCGCCTCCAAGCTAACATTGGTTAGTTCCTGCACTTGCGCCTGAAAAGCAGTAGCATCAGCTCCGCTTGTATTGCCGGGAGTGCCACTGTTAGTTTTATCGGTATTGCCGGCGCTACTGGTATTGGTATTGCCTGATTTTTTATTATTATCAACTGCAGCCATGATCATTCCTTTTTCTGTTGGAGTTGTGCCGTCAATAACGGCCTGTATGACCTCACGCCGGATTTTCCCGCGTCAGGCATCTTCTGTGTCATCCAAAGCTTCATCGGCCTCAGCCATCGCATCGTTCGCGAATTGGAACGCGAACGATCGCAGGATACTTTGGAAGGCTTCACTTTGTGCTGCAGACTGTGAGTTGTCTTGAAGTTGATCATTTGAAACGGTCCGGTTATCCGCCCGATCGTTCCCGCCAGCTGGCTTGCCATCATTCCCACCAGCTGGCTTGCCATCATTGCCACCAGCCGGCTTGCCATCACCAGAATGCTCGGATTTCGAATCCCCATGGCCCTTTCGGATCAAGGAAGTCCCGAGGTTGCCAACTCCACTCCCAATTGCTGCTATCATCAGGTACTCCGGCATTTGCCATTGGCGGCGACGTGTTAAAGGTTAACCTCGATCAAGCTAAGGGCGGGAGCTTTCGAGAACCTGACGGCTTTTGACAAAAACCGGCCAGCGCAAAAACGTATGCTCTGCAGGATGTTGCTCTCGCATCGAACAGTCGACCACGATCTCGGCTGTTCGGCCAATCCCGCCGTCCACGCATGCCGCGACCGAATGGCAGCCGCAGCAGCTCGTTTGCATCCTCGATGCTGTGGTGTCGAACAGGAGACACGGTCCACGTGCTGCATGACCGCAATGACCGTATTCTTGCTGGCTCCACGGGCGCACGCAACGAGCAGGAACTCGGTCTTTGCATCACCATTCTCTCGCCTGCACATCACGGCCCGGCGCGGTGAGCTCATTGGCTTCGAGAAGGTCGGCGACCGTACGAACATGGGATGGTCTGCCGGCTTTGGGAGGCCGGTGCGGATCCTCTTCTCACCATATCGAAAGCTTGAAGCGGTCGGATTTTCTTGCCCTGTTCGTGAGAACTCCCATCGTCAGCTAATCGTCAGCCAAGCGGTCTATCTAGGCCGGCCGTGCCTGACCTTCGGATCCAAAGGTCCCGTCTCGACACTTTTTGTAACTATAGATCGAAATGGTTTCCCGCGCGATACGCAACGCACACGCTTCTCTGAAGCAAATGTGTGACTTTGTCGGTGGCGAACGAGAGGAGTGACGCATCAATAAAATCGTCAGGCACGTGTCTAGGAAGGGGAGCTAGCCGAGTTGGTCTGATTTCATTCGCTGTTCCTGGTTGAAGCGCTGATAATCTCAGGACATCGATGGCAACGTTGCGAAAGTCCTGTGAGCTCGGGCCAATCTTGGCCTGCTACTGAGAAGCACTTTGGCGGGAACATTACGCCGTCGCGGGTCTGGCTGACCGTGACGTTAACCGAAAGATGCCGCTGGTCTCGTCAGCCGCCAGCACAATAGCAGCACATTCTCGCCTACTACGGAGACGCAATATGAAGGGCATTGGCCGACCACGGAAATCGCAGGCTGAAACTGGAGCCAGCCGCGCGGGGCGGGCGAGCAGTTCCCTTTCGCAATCAAGTCTTGCTGCGGGAGAAGGTGGACAGTCATTCGATTCCGTTGTGGAGCAGATGCGCTCTGGGGACGCCGATAGGAGGCCCTCCTCCCTTCCAGTTGCGCGCGGTCCAGGCGATGCCCGCGAAAGTCTGCCAGGCGCCTCGATTGGCGAAGATCAAATCCTGAACGCACCGCCACGTGGAGCCGCTGCGCCACCACGCGGAACCGTAGCGCCACGTGGCGCAGCCGCAAGGCGGCGCGGTTCTCCCTCCATGTCTGAGGGCGAAGCCATGGCGCCGGTCGGTAGCCAACTATCAACCGCGCAGGTGGAAGGCACCAGCTCATCGTCAAATGAAGATATCAGTCCGACACAGCTCAGAATGAACAGTCTTGTTCAACAACTGACTGATTGCGAGGCTGCGGCCAGGAAAACCGACGTCCCCGAGGAGGCGGTGGAGCTGATCAGTCGGGTCGTCGATGCAGCCTCAGCAATTCTGGAGTACCGCGCTAGCCTGCCTGCGGCTGAGGCGCAGACAATTATGCCAGACGACAAGGTGCGTAGATGTTGCCAGATCGTGTGCGACGCCGCGAATGAAGTAGACAAACTTGGCCTGTCGACGATCACGAAATTGGACAAAAAGACCAAGAAAGCGGCAGGTATGGTCGATAAACTCTACTCCTACTCCCAGGCGGACCGGCAGGAGCTGTTGATTTTAAATGTGGAGAACCACCATACGGCGGCAATTAAGTGGTGGGAAAAAAAGGCATGGCGCTCCGAACGGCAGCGATCCGCCTGCGCTGCCACCGCTAGCCTATCCAGTGGAACGCCCGTGATGCGGGAAGCCGAGCGGTGCGCACTGCGGCTGCGTGCCGGCTCGGTACTGAGTGTCAGGATCTGGCTGGTCCGTGAGCGGATCGGTCTTGCGCGGGCCAAGATTGAACTGCGGGCGAGCAGGTTCGAGCCAGATTTGAAGGAACTCCTCGTCGGTCGAAATGGAGTGGTGGAGCTGATGGCAAGCGCCGTTCAAGAAGCTCTTCGCGCCCTCTCTTTGGCGAAGGGCATAATGGATGATGGCAAAGCACTCAACGCTCATGATTGCGCGGTTGTAGAAAAAATCATGGAGCGGCTTTCGGATTTTGGATTGGCGTTGCACGAGGTGCATACCAAGCTAAGCCATACCTACCCAGATGCCGGCCTCCCATTGAAACTGTTCGAACGGATCGTGGACGATGCATGGATCACTGCGCACGATGCCATGCACTTGTTGAACCTGCAGTCTCCGCCGTCAGCCATCATGGCGCCACAGGCCCAGGCGGGCGCTGCGATGCCGGCCAGGGCAGGCGCTGCGATACCGGCTGACACTGCTGGTACGGCTGCAGTGTCAGAAGGCACTACAGCGCGAAGGAAAGGGAAGTCAAAGCATAAGTCGGCAGCTCGCGCCGGGACTTCTGCCGCCGGGCAGCCATCAACACCAGTCGCTGCGAACGCCGGCACAGTGCCAGCAGCCAAGGTTCTCGCGCGCTCGGATCAAGTTGCGAGTACACAGGTGAGAGCGCAAGAGGTGGCTGCGAGTTCGTCGGGGGCAGGCTCGACAATCGGGGGCGCCGCGTTGTCAATGGAGGTATTGACGGAGCGGCTCAAACGATTGGACGAACTTTTGCAGTTCGATCTGGCCGGTCAGCAAAGCGTCGTCTCCCAAGTGCGCCAGATGAAGCCTGAGGAGGCCGGTAAGGTCGTGGACGATGTGGCCCAGTACCTGCGAGCCCAGGCCATTGAGATGCAAACCTGTCTCGCCGGGTTGCAGGGGCGTAATGTACGCCTGCTACTCACCTCCACCCAGCTACCCAAAGTGCACGAACGCACAGACCAGCTCAAAGGGTTGCTGAACATGGTGCTGGGACAGGCCAACGCATTGAATGAAGGAAAAGCCGGTATTACGACTGATTGCATGAAGACCTACGCATTTCCGGCGCAAAAATACCTGGAACATTTGTGCAATGCCGACGAATTGATGCCGCCGGAGGCACCGGTCGCGCTGCGTGGCGAGCCAGGAAAGCTGTTTGAGATGAAGCTGCAGCCCAAGATGCTGGTCAATGGTGCGATGCCGAGCCCGATGTGGGTGCACATCCACACGAGTCGCCCCGTCATGGCCAGAAACTTGGAAGGGCTGGCTGATTCCGAATTCACCGCTTGCCACGTTAAATCCAACGAACAGCGCGGCTACAATCGAGAGCGAGAGGAAGCCGATGCTAGGTCCGGTCGCGAGAAGGTCATAATTCATCGCGGCAAACTCACCCCCGCTTTCTGTAAGTCCTTGTTGACCTCGGGGCTTGGCCGCCAACCACGCCATTCGCGTGCCGAGCTCCCGTCGGCGCAGGCTGCATGACAGGGCACGTACTTTGGGGTCTAGGGCAGAATGCGGCCGGCCACGCTGTGAGTCAGCGAGCATTTCTCCTGGCCAAACCGCGAATGCCGCTGCGCGAGTTGCGGTCCGGCGATTGGAGTCGATCGGCTACCGTCAGGGCCGATTTGCGATGTCGCGTTACCTGCTGTTGACGTGGCGGCGTATCTTGCCTCCCATCCAACTTATCGCCGAGATCGCGCCGCCAAGATCGAGGCGGAAGGTCTTCCTGCGAGCGCGGAGCAGGCATAGCCGATCCGATCGGGATCGGCGCATCGCAACGACCCAACGGTGTGGTGGAGAAAATTGGATTCGGGAGAGCTCGTATCCAAGAGGCGGAGTTCCGGCCCGAATACAATCCGCTCGCCCGCTGCACCCACGATGCGCATCCGCAGTTTATTGTCTGGGAGATGGGCTGGATTGCTCGGCGGCGCTGGCGCTAAGGCGGGGCTGATCGCCGGACAATCAGCATTCACTGCCAACAGCCTTGCAACCGTCACCAGTTGCAAGGCTCGGCGGCGGGTCGACAAATCACATGAAATCGTCGTCGGACCCGCTATCGCTGCTGTCGCTGTCCTCGGTTTTGTGGAGATAGAGTGGAGGTTTGCCTGCACGCTGCCACTCACCGGCACTGTTCTTCGTCCATTTGTCGGGATGCTGCGTAGGGTCAAGCACCAGGTCGCCATGATCCACTTCAACAAACCCCATCGTCTGCGCGCGCGCTTGTGCTTCCGGATTAGCCGCACGCCAATTCAGCAACGGTCGGTCGCCGTCTATCCGAAGTTGATGCTCCAGCAGAATATCGCCCGCATTTTCGACGAGCGGATGGGCGACTTGAAGATCCACTATGGAAGTGACCTCAGTTCGACCAGGAAATTGTTCCCGCCAACTTTCCGATTCGAACTCGTTCATGCTGAATCCGCCTTCCATTCTCAGCAGTCCGGCACTCCGGTCTCCCAATTGGTAACTGAAATATCGCGCGTGCTCCGTATCTCGACGGATGCCATATTGCTGAGCAACGTCCGCGGTGCGCCTGGCTCGTGACGATACGAACTCCGAATACTCTTGAGGATTGTCGGCGATGTGCGTGATTTCATCACCATGAAATTGCCTCACCTGTCTCCTGAAGGAAGTCCTATTGATCTCCACCACAGGAGGTCGGGAATTGAGGGAGTATGCTTGGGGAGCCGCCGATGATGAGGCGCCGCTACCTTCCGATCCGGATAAGTACATTCGGGCAAATGTGTCCGCGAACCCTTCGCTTCCTGCATCCGATTGCTCGCCGGCATTATGCGCGCGGTAACTATCGGATGAGCCACCAATTCGACCATACATGACGATTCGTACTCCTATGTTTCGCAACCGAGCTCAAGTTAGCACGGCTGTTCAACATAGGGCGCTTAGTTGACGACTAGCTGACGAGGGCATTCCAACGGCTGCACCAATCAAATCCGCACTGCCGGCCTCAAAACCTCGGACTGCGCCACGCACCGGCCAGCAGAGGCTGCAAGGTCATGCCCCGGAGGACTTGCCGTAGTTGCTGGGTGGCAGATCCGAGGGGAGTGATTGCCCCAGGCCCGCGGTTGCGCGGTTGGCCTGACAGAGACACTGGGGCACGGATGGCCAGCCGACATTTGCCACTAGCATGGAGCCAGGTCAGTTTTGAACTGGGCAGTCGTGGACTTCCAATGACTAGGCCAAGCC
>NZ_RZSW01000237.1:0-9008 GCF_003997375.1 Mesorhizobium sp. M5C.F.Ca.IN.020.29.1.1
GCATGGGACGGATCGGCAAAGCCACCGCTAAGCGCGCTTACTTCGGTTTCGGGATGAAGGTCCTCTTCTTCAACCGCTCGATCATCGACGACGACCAGACTCGAGCGATGGATGCGCAGCAGATGAAGACGATCGAGGAGGTGATGGCGGCGAGCGACTTCGTCTCGCTCCATTGTCCCGGCGGTGCCGAGAACAGACATCTGGTAGACGCGCGGAGGCTCGCGCTGATGAAGCCGGGCGCATTTCTCATCAATACCGCGCGCGGCGACGTCGTCGATACCGTGGCCCTCGTCGAGACCATGAAGCAAGGGGCAATCGCCGGCGCCGGGCTCGATGTCTATGAGGAAGAGCCGGCGATCCCAGCCGCCCTGACGGATCTCGAAAACGTGGTGCTTCTTCCGCACCTCGGCAGCGCAACGGCCGAGACGCGGACGGCCATGGGCATGAAGGTGGTCGAGAATATCTCCGCGTTTTTCGACGGCCGCGATCCGCCGGACAGGGTCGCATGAGTAGGCAGGCCGTCCGCGGGAGGGCGGGCGCGGACGAACAATTGAACATCCAAAGGGAAACGTTACCACATGGAGGGATAAGGCATGTCGACCACAGACAGACTGCGAAGCATAGATCCGGCGGTGTTCTGGCCGGCTATAGCGATCACGATCGGATTCATCTCATGGGGAGCGGTGGCCCCGGAGAGCCTCGCCTCCGTCACCCAAGCTACGCTTTCGGCGATCATTAGCGGTTTCGGATGGGGCTTTGTTGTCTCGACCGCGATGTTCCTGGTCTTTGCCGACTTCCTGGCGATCAGCCGTTTCGGCAAGATTAGGCTTGGGGCCGATGACGAACTTCCCGAATTCCGGACGGTTTCGTGGGTATGCATGATGTTCAGTGTCGGCATGGGCATCGGCCTGATGTTCTGGGGCGTTGCCGAGCCAGTTTTCCATTTTGGCGCACCGCCTCACGGGCTGGCGGCCGCGCAAACCAAGGAGGCTGCGCTGCTCGCGATGAAATATTCCTATTTTCATTGGGCCCTCCACCCTTGGGCGATCTATGCCATTGTCGGTCTGGCGATCGCCTACTTCACCTACCGGAAGGGCCTGCCAATCCTGATCTCGAGCGCTTTCACCCCCCTGCTCGGCAAGGCGGTCGACGGACCGATCGGCAAGACAATCGATATTCTCGCCGTCCTCGCCACGCTGTTCGGCACGGCGACATCGCTCGGCCTTGGCGCACAGCAGATCAACAGCGGTCTGAATTTTCTCTGGGGAACCGGCGAGGGGACAGGCATTGCCCTAATGATCATTGCGGTGCTGTCGGCACTGTTCATCCTTTCGGCAGTGTCCGGGGTGGGCAAGGGCGTTCAGTTCCTGAGCAACATCAACATGGTGCTCGCCGCAGCGTTGCTGCTTTTCCTGGCCATCGTCGGACCGACCATTTTCATCCTCAACACCTTCACCGAAGCGCTTGGCGACTACCTGGCCGATCTCGTCACCATGTCGTTCCGCACCGCCGCCTTCAGCGACGGCAAATGGCTGGGCAGCTGGACAATCTTCTACTGGGCCTGGTGGGTGTCCTGGGCGCCTTTCGTCGGCGTCTTCATTGCGCGCATCTCCAAGGGGCGGACCATCCGCGAATTCGTCACCGGCGTTCTGCTCATTCCGAGCGGCGTGACCTTCCTCTGGTTCACCGTCATGGGCGGCACGGCGCTTCACTCCGAACTGATGGGCGTCGGCGGCCTTGTCGAGGCGGTCAACAATCAGGATGCCGCCATCTCGCTGTTTGCCCTGCTCGAACAATATCCAGGAACGGCACTCACCTCGTTCGTCGCGATCTTCCTTGTCGCCATCTTCTTCATCTCGGGAGCGGACGCCGCCTCAATCGTGATGGGCATGCTGTCGTCTGGCGGCTCGCTTGAGCCCGCACGCGGTGTCGTCGTCCTCTGGGGTGTCCTTGCAGGGGCGTCGGCTTGCGTGTTGCTGGTGATGGGAGGCTTGCAGGGCCTTCAGACCGCGTCGATCATCGCGGCAGCACCCTTCCTCGTCGTCATGATCGGGTTGTGCATCTCGCTATGGATGGCGCTGCTCGACGACCTCGAAGGACGGCGTGAAGCGGCCGCATTTCCGGCGGAATCCCCGCCTCTGACGGCAGCAGTCGCGGCAGAGTAGGTCACCGCGCCACAATCCAAGTAGCGCGACCAAACCGCACCTGAAAATGAACTTTCAGGTGCGGTTTGGACAAAAAGTACGCCGGTAAGAGCACTGCCCGTGCGGCTCTTAATTCTTTCCGTGGCATCGCAGACTTTCTTTAAACCACACGCCGCTACGACGCTGGTCCGGGAGGTTCAATACTGGTGCGGAAAATTTCGAAGATCCTTGTCGCCAATCGCTCCGAAATTGCCATCCGCGTCTTCCGCGCGGCCAACGAACTCGGCCTCAAAACCGTGGCGATCTGGGCCGAGGAAGACAAATACTCGCTGCATCGCTTCAAGGCCGACGAAAGCTACCAGGTCGGGCGCGGGCCGCATCTGACCCGGGATATGGGGCCGATCGAAAGCTATCTGTCGATCGAAGAAGTGATCCGCGTCGCCAGGCTGTCGGGCGCCGATGCCATCCATCCGGGCTATGGGCTGTTGTCGGAAAGCCCTGAATTCGCCGAAGCCTGCGCCAAGGCCGGCATCATTTTCATCGGACCCAAGCCGGATACGATGCGCAGGCTCGGCAACAAGGTCGCCGCACGCAACCTGGCGATCGAGGTCGGCGTGCCGGTAATTCCCGCCACCGATCCCTTGCCGGACGACATCGGGGCGGTGAAGGCGCTCGCCAGGACGATCGGCTATCCGGTGATGCTGAAGGCATCGTGGGGCGGCGGCGGCCGCGGCATGCGCGCCATCCGCTCGGAAGCCGATCTCGCCCGCGAGGTGACGGAGGGCAAGCGCGAAGCGAAAGCCGCCTTCGGCAAGGACGAGGTCTATCTCGAAAAGCTGATCGAGCGCGCCCGCCATGTCGAGGTGCAGGTGCTGGGCGACACACACGGCAATGCCGTGCACCTGTTCGAGCGCGATTGCTCGATCCAGCGCCGCAACCAGAAGGTGGTCGAGCGGGCGCCGGCGCCGTATCTCGAAATGTCACGGCGCGAGGAGCTCTGCGATTATGCACTGAAGATCGCTCGCGAGACCAGCTATATCGGCGCCGGCACGGTCGAGTTCCTGCAGGATGCCGACACCGGCAAATTCTATTTCATCGAGGTCAACCCGCGCATCCAGGTCGAGCACACCGTCACCGAGCAGGTGACCGGCATCGACATCGTCAAGGCGCAGATCCACATTCTCGACGGTTTCGCCATCGCTACGCCGGAATCGGGTGTGCCGGCACAGAAGGATATCAGGCTCAACGGCCACGCGCTGCAGTGCCGCATTACCACGGAAGATCCCGAGCATAATTTCATTCCCGACTATGGCCGCATCACCGCCTATCGCGGCGCCACCGGTTTCGGCATCCGCCTCGATGGCGGCACCGCCTATTCCGGCGCGGTCATCACCCGTTTTTACGACCCGCTGCTGGAGAAGGTGACGGCCTGGGCGCCGACGCCGGCCGAGACCATCGCCCGCATGAACCGCGCACTGCGCGAGTTCCGTATTCGCGGCGTGGCGACCAACCTCACCTTCCTCGAGGCGATCATCAATCATCCGAGTTTCGCCGACAATTCCTACACGACCAAGTTCATCGACACGACGCCGGAACTGTTCGCGAGCGTGAAGCGGCAGGATCGCGCGACCAAGCTGCTCAACTACCTGGCCGATGTCAGCGTCAACGGCCATCCCGAGACGCGCGGCCGGCCGCAGCCGAAGGCGGATGCGGCGGCACCCATGGTGCCCTATCTCAACGGCGATGTGCCCGACGGCAGCAAGCAGAAGCTCGATGCGCTTGGGCCGGAGAAATTCGCGGCCTGGATGCGCGCGCAAAAGCAAGTGCTCGTCACCGACACGACGATGCGCGACGGACACCAATCCCTGCTCGCGACGCGCGTGCGCACATATGACATCGCCGGCATTGCCGGCACCTATGCGCGCGCGCTGCCGCAGCTTTTGTCGCTGGAATGCTGGGGCGGAGCGACGTTCGACGTCGCCATGCGCTTCCTGACCGAAGACCCGTGGGAACGGCTGTCGCTGGTCCGCGAGGCAGCGCCCAATTTGTTGCTGCAGATGCTTTTGCGCGGCGCCAACGGCGTCGGCTACACCAACTATCCCGACAATGTCGTCGAGCATTTCGTCAAACAGGCCGCCGCCGGCGGCATCGACCTGTTCCGCGTCTTCGACTGTTTGAACTGGGTCGACAACATGCGCGTCGCCATGGACGCGGTCGGCGCCGAGGGCAAGCTGATCGAAGCAGCGATCTGCTATACCGGCGACATACTCGACCCGGCCCGAGCCAAATACGACCTCAAATACTATGTCACGCTGGCCAGGGAGTTGCAGGCGGCAGGCGCCCATATCATCGCGGTCAAGGACATGGCCGGCCTCCTGAAGCCCGCGGCGGCACGAGTGCTGTTCAAGGCGCTGCGCGAGGCGACCGATCTGCCGATCCATTTCCACACGCACGACACGTCGGGCCTGTCGGCGGCGACGGTGCTGGCGGCGGTGGACAGCGGCGTCGACGCCATCGACGCGGCGATGGATTCCTTGTCCGGCAACACCTCGCAGCCTTGCCTGGGCTCGATCATCGAAGCGCTGAAGGGCACCGAGCGGGATCCGGGCCTCGACCCGCAATGGATCAGAAACATCTCGTTCTACTGGGAGGCGGTGCGCAACCAGTATGCCGCCTTCGAGAGCGACCTGAAGGGGCCGGCTTCGGAAGTCTACCTGCACGAAATGCCAGGCGGGCAGTTCACCAATCTCAAGGAACAGGCGCGCTCGCTCGGTCTGGAGACACGCTGGCACGAAGTGGCGCAGACCTATCACGACGTCAATCTGATGTTCGGTGACATCGTCAAGGTGACGCCGTCGTCCAAGGTTGTCGGCGACATGGCGCTGATGATGGTGAGCCAGGACCTGACGGTTGCCGATGTCGAAAATCCGGCCAGGGATATCGCCTTCCCGGATTCAGTGGTGTCGATGCTGCGCGGCGATCTCGGCCAGTCGCCCGGCGGTTGGCCGGAGGCACTGCAGAAGAAGGTGCTGAAGGGCGACAGACCGATCACGGCCCGGCCTGGCTCGCTGCTGAAGCCGGCCAATCTCAAGGCCAGCCGCAAGGAGATCGAAGACAAGCTCGAGCGCAGGCTCAGCGAATTCGAATTCGCCTCTTGGCTGATGTACCCGAAGGTCTTCTCCGACTTTACCGCAGCCCAGGAAACCTACGGGCCGGTCAGCGTGCTGCCGACGCCGACCTATTTCTACGGCATGAAGCCTGAAGACGAGATCTTTGTCGACATCGAGAAGGGCAAGACGCTGGTGGTGCGCTGCCTGGCCATCGGCGATGTCGACGAGAAGGGCATGGTCACCGTGTTCTTCGAGCTCAACGGCCAGCCGCGCCGGGTCAAAGTGCCGGACCGCGCGCATGGCGCTTCCGCCGCCAAGGCGCGGCGCAAGGCTGAACCGGGCAACGAGGCGCATGTCGGCGCGCCGATGCCCGGCGTCGTCTCGGCGCTTGCCGTTGCCGCCGGCCAGGCGGTCAAGGCCGGCGACGTGCTGCTGTCGATCGAGGCGATGAAGATGGAAACGGCATTGCATGCCGAGCGCGACGGCACAATCGCCGAAGTGCTGGTCAAGGCCGGCGATCAGATCGACGCCAAGGATCTGCTGATCGCATTCGGATGAATGACAACTCGACCAATGGGACCCGTTCTATTGCCGCGACTTGCGGATTCCGTGCGGTGTGCAGTCGAGGCGGCGACGAAAACAGGCGGACTGAGATGCGCCGCATCGCAAGACCGAGTGCGACCGCGGTCGGCGAGAAGCTTTGGCCGAACCGGTCGCGGATGTGGCAATGCCGGTGACGTTTTAGACAGCGGCGAGGTGTTTCCTGTCCAGTCGCTCCTGCTGCGGCGTGCGGGCGTAGAGTTCGCGGTAGCATTTGGAAAAATGCGACGCCGAAACGAAGCCGCACGCGACGGCCACTTCGACTATGGGTAAGGCTGACTGGATCAGCAAATGGCGCGCGCGCTCGAGGCGGATATCCAAATAATAGCGGGCGGGGGATCGACCCATCTCGACGCGGAACAGACGCTCGATCTGCCGTCGCGACAGCCCGACATGGTCGGCAATATCACCAATCGATATCGGTTCGGACGGATTCGCGTCCATAAGTTCGATGATCGTAAGCACCTTCGAGTTCTGAACGCCGAGCCGCGCTCGCAGAGGTAGCCGCTGGCGATCGCCAGGGCTGCGCACTCGATCAGTCAGCACCTGCTCACATACTTGCCTGACCAGAGCGTCGTCGAAATCATCGCCGATCAGCTTCAACATCATGTCGAGAGCGGCCGTGCCGCCGGCGCATGTATAGATATTCTGGTCGACCTCAAAAAGGTCGGCAAAAACATTGGCCTTCGGAAATGCCTCGGCGAAGCCCGGCAGGTTTTCCCAATGGATGGCGCAGCGTTTGCCAGAAAGCAATCCGGCAGCCGCCAGCACATGCGCACCAGTGCAGAGTCCGCCGATCGCAACGCCGCGATTATGTTCCTCGCGCAACCAGGCAAAGGCAGACTTGTTCGAATAACCCTCGATGTTGATGCCGGTGCAGACGATGACCATCGAAGGCCTGTCGGGACCAGCCATCTTACGCCGCTCGTCCTCCAACGACGTGTTTACGGCACATAACACGCCGTTCGAAGCGGGCACGGGCTGCCCGTCGATACTGGCCAGCCGCCACTTGTAGGCTTCGTAACCGAGCATCCGGTTGGCGATGCGGATCGGCTCCAGCGCGGTCGCAAAGGCGACCATAGTGAAATCCGGCACCAGGAAGAAGACGAGAGAGCGCTTAATGGGATGTTCGGCTATGTTCACTGTGGCTAATTCCGTATCGCGAACAGCATGTCGCGAATACGTTATCGACACCAGTATTTTCTTTGCCGGTTACAACGTGTGTCACACTCCGGCGGCTTGCGTCGCCATTCCGTTCAGACCCTTGCCTGGCTCCGTGCTGATGTCGATCGACGGGACGTGCTCAGGTAGAGGTTCGGCACGGGCTCGATTGCCTCGCCTTCCGGACTCGGGTCGATGCCCCTCGCCACCAACATGCGCCGGTTGAATGCGCGGTCGGCGGCGTGCTCGTCGAGCCGTGGTGGTATTTCTTCCGCAGGGGTGTCGACTCGAGCACGACTTTGCGCTCTTCATCCGGAATCGGTCCGATCTGCCCGGCCGGCATGATCACCTTCACCTTCTCGACTTCGCTTGGCACATTGTCCTCTCCAATGACCGAGATCAGCGCCTCGCCGATCTTCAGTACCGGCAACTCCTCTCGAGTCTTGAAGCCCTTGCGCGGCCGAATTGTATCGGCAGCTGCCTTGATCTTCTTCAGCGACTCCGCAGTGCGCGCGCGCATGGCGTGCAGGATCCTCGTCCCGAGCTGTTCCAGGACCGCCGCCGGCACGTCGGTCGGCGATTGCGTGACGAAGAACACACCCACCCCCTTCGCGCGCACGAAACGAACCAGCCGCTCGACCTTATGCACCAGGTGCTTCGGTGCATCGGTGAACAGCAACGCTGCAGCCACAGATCGCGATAACCAGATGGTAGCTTGCTGCCGTTCTTTTCTCTCGACGCATGAAATATCACCTCGGCAGACGCATCACCTCTGGCAGTGTTGTGCTTCCGGTGTGGTTAACAATCCGTCGCCGGCGATCGGAATATCAAAGCATGGCCATCATGCAGAGAGGGGGTTGTTTTCGCCGGCCGGCGAAGGTTCGAGCCGGATTGCGCCTGTATCGCATATCAGTTCATTGGCCATACGATCATTAGCATCGGCACAGCAACAATGATGACGAGGAACGATAGCGGCAGTCCCAGGCGTGGATAATCGCTGAAACGGTAGCCCCCAGGCCCCATGACGAGTGTGTTGCACTGGTGGCCTATCGGGGTGAGAAAATCGCAACCGGCGCCAATGGCGACTGCCATCAGAAATGCTTCCGGTCTGTAGCCGAGATCGCCAGCAAATTCGGCGGCGATGGGCGCCATGACCAGAACGGTGGCGGCATTGTTGAGGAATGGTGTAACGGCCATGGCAGCGACAAGGATGAGCATCAATGCGCCGGGCGCCGGAAGAACGGTGCCCAGTCTGGCAAGCTCGCCGGCTATTACTCCTGTGGCCCCTGTACTGCGTAGCGAATCGCTCACTGGAATGAGAAGGGCGAGCATGATGAGGATTGGACCATCCAGCGATTGGTAGACGTCCCGGACCGGAATGACCCTGAAAAGCACCATTCCGACCGCGGCCGCAAAGAAAGCGACGGAGACCGGGAGCAGCCCGAACGCAGTCGCCACCATCGCGAGAGCAAGGATCGATACCGGCACGACACCCTTACGCACGCTACCAAGCAGGATAGCCCTTTCCGCCAGCGGCAGGCAGCCGAGTTCACGCAGTATCTCGGGTATCGTGGCTGCATTGCCCTGCAACACGATGACGTCGCCGAGCCTTAGCTGGATTTCGGCCAGCCTGCGGTCGAGGCGCTCGCCGTGACGGCTGACAGCCAGGAGGTTGACATTGAAGCGGTGGTAGAGGGCAAGGCGCTGGGCTGTCCAGCCGATTAAAGGGGAGCTTTCACCGATGACAGCTTCGATAGCGACCAACTCGCTGGTCGTGTTGTCCCCACTGGCCCTGTTGCCCGTGACGCTGAGCTTGCCCTGCGAGACAAGGCGATCCAGCGCCTCTGGGTCGCCCTCGAGCAGCAGGATGTCGTTCGCTTTGAGGACAACATCGGGCAGTGGTGTCATCCGCATAGTCCGGTTGCGCAGGATCGACGTCACGATAGCATCGCCGCCGGACAGCTTAATGAGGTCTGCGACGGTTTTCCCAAGC
>NZ_RZSW01000238.1:0-8980 GCF_003997375.1 Mesorhizobium sp. M5C.F.Ca.IN.020.29.1.1
CGGTAGAACAATGCGGCGGTTGCGCGCTTGAACCAGCCTTCGCCCTGGCGCTTCACCCGCTGGCCATAGACGACGTCGAACCCCTCATCCATCTTTGCCATCATGGCTTTGAGCAATTCCGGCGGGTCCTGGAGGTCGGCATCGAGAATGAGAATGCGCTGACCGCGGCAAAACTCCAGGCCGGCGCTGAGCGCAATCTGGTGGCCGTAATTTCGGGCGAGGTCTATGCCGAGGACGTGGCTGTCCTGTTTGGCGAGTTCGAATATGGCCTCGCGGGTGCCGTCGGTGGCTCCGTCGATGACCAGCACGATCTCGTAGGAATGCCCCGCTTGTTCACGGCAAACGGCTGTGACGCGCCGGTAAAGTTCGGCGACCCCACCGATTTCATTATAGCACGGCACGACAACCGACAGCGCGACAGCGCGTCGCGCCGCGATTTTCTCTGTTTGCGCCAAAAGCCCAGCTCCCATGGTTAGAACGGGAATAGGCCGAATTTGTTAGAAAATTGATAAGCCACTCATGATTGCCGGCCCGCGACGCCAGATAAGCGTAGCGTACGGATGACCGGGCGCGTGCGACGGTGATACGGCGAGGGCAGACGCTCCGCAAATCGGCGGCTCAGCCTTCGGCCTTGAAGTTCTTCGCTTCCTTCTCGACCTTGGGGCTGTTCTTGCCGTGCTTGCGCATCAGATCCTTCGCTTGGTTGGGCGAAACGTCGGTGGTCTCGGCCAGGCGCAGGGCTTCCTCGTCGTCCGGTTGGCGTTTCTTCCGATCGGCCATAGCGGTCCGTTTTTCAGCCATCACAACGCCTTTATGCTCTTGGCGATTTCGTTCAGCACCTTGCGATCGGTGCCGTGGCGCTTGATCAAGGTGCGTGCCTGCTCGGGAGTGATGCCGGCTTCCTCGGCGAAATGCCTCACCTCATAGTCTTCCTCGCCGGCCGCTTGCGAGCGATCGCGGTTGTCGGTTTTGGTCTTGTCGTCAGGCATGACAATTCTCCTCGTTGACCTAGAGCATAACGATGGAGATTTCGTGAGGTTCCTTAGAGCGCGTCGCGTTTGAACGCATTCATGCGACGCGTTTCAAGCTCTTGTTTCTATGCATGTCGTTCTCGCAAAAACCCTGCACACATTGCGCGACATGCACTAGTGCCGGCCTTCGCGCACAAACACATGGGCTTCCTTAGCGGCGGCCGTGAATGCCCGCCGCGCACTGCCAACCGCCCGCCGCTGCTCCATCGCATCCATCATGGCTTTCAAGGCCGCGCGATATTTCGGCCCGCGCTTTTCGTCTGGCCATTTGTCGACCAGAAGCGAGGCCGCCTGGACCGTCCTCGTCACAGAGAGGGGGCGGCCGATCCGTTCGCTCTCGATCGTCACCGGAACGTCGAATTGTTCATCACGCATCACCGCCACTCCTTTACTCGAAGGACAGCAACGGCGCAGCGGGACTATTCGTTCCGATGACGAATGGCGTGATCCATCCCGATCACAATTCATGGTTACTGAGTGGCTTACGTCGCCGCTCTAGTTCCGACAGTGCGCAAGCTAATTGGGCGCAGAGCGGCATGCAATTAGCGGGACCGATGGTCGAACACGACCCCCATGGTCCTACCAATTGCGGTCATCACGACAAGCTCGACCAGATGGTCGTCGCTGTCCTCAAAAGCCGGGGCTGCCCGGCGGATGGCGTCTATTGCGGCTCTGGTCGATATGGTGTCGCCGGCGCGAAATTTTGAAAGCGCAGATGAAACAAGTTCTTGGGCCGTCAAGTCAACGACAGGCACTCTCGAAACGATGTTCATTGACCTCCTCCGCCATGAACCCTCCCCCAAAAGAATGATACGCCGAATGGCGGTTTCCGCTAGCGAAATAGTGGTCCGACCAGAGGCCAATCGGACCGCCGACAGTTGCCTTTTTGCAGGGCTCAGCGCGACCCTGCCGACTTCGATTTCTCTCGGCTCCTCGCGACTGGCTTGACGCTTGCCTCGCCGATCTTTGCGATTTCCTCGAACAACCCGTCGGCAATCTTGGCCGAGGCATTGTCTGCGTCGATCAGCACTGCACGCCGTGGAGAACGTGGTTCGGTAGGCAAGGTGAGCCCCTATTTTTGACTTCGCACCAAATGACATATGGTGCAAGGGTAACTTTTTTGTCGTTTCGACGAACGTCACTACTTCTCCCGATACAAGATCATACCCGCGTGATGCAGCACGCCGTCAATGAACGTTCCGTCAGCGGTAAAGCCGGTGTCGTCCCAATAGTCGATGTGATTTCCTCGGATCTCATAGCGCCCCTGGTACGCGCTCTCACGGTTTCCGCGCGCTTCGTCATAGCGACAGTGTGGAAGCAAGTTGTGGCGGATATAGCCATCGGCCGTGACCCACATCCCGACATAGGGATGGCTTCCCGAAGGTTGGGTAACCGTATTTTGCTCGACATTCATCTGGGCGAGACCTTTCTGTACTGGTAAAACGGCGGCGCCGGCAAGAAACACGGCAGCGGCAAGCGTCGAAATCTGCTTCATGCGACAGCTCCTCAGGGTTGTTTTCCGGGAGCGGCGCGACGCTCCGTGAACAGCTCGGAGAGCGTTTGCGATGCTGCGATCGCGCGACGATGTGTGAAAACGAAAATCCATTCTTGCCTCCCTACTTGCTGGCTGTCGGCCGGATGACGATCTCATTCACGTCGACATCGTCCGGCTGTTCGATGGCGAAGCGCACGGCACGGCCGATGGCGTCGGGCTGCAGCGCGATGGCGCGATAGGTCTTCATCGCTTCCACCGCGACCGGATCGGTGATCGTGTCGGCGAGATCACTATCGACCACGCCGGGATGGATGCAAGTGATGCGGATGTTGTCGTGCTCCTGCCGCAAGCCATCGGAGATGGCGCGCACCGCGAATTTGGTCGCGCAATAGACCGCGGCTGTCGGCGACACCGAAAGCGCGCCGATGGAGGCGATGTTGACGACATGGCCGGAACCTCGGGCCGTCATCTCCGGCAGCACCGCGGCGATGCCGTAGAGCACGCCCTTGATGTTGACGTCGACCATCCGATCCCATTCATCGACCTTAATCGAGGCCATCAGCGACAACGGCATAACGCCGGCATTATTGACGATCACGTCGACGCGTCCCCAGGCCTGGCGCGCCGCCTCGGCAAAGGCGGCGACTTCTGCGCGATCGGTTACGTCCAGGCGGCGTGTCATTGCCTCCCCGCCCTTTGCCCTGATTTCTCCTGCGAGTGTGTCCAGCCGATCGGTGCGGCGCGCACCGAGCATGACCTTTGCTCCGGCAGCACCGAGCGACCGGCCGATGGCGGCTCCAATGCCGCTCGAAGCCCCGGTAATGAGCACGACTTTGTTGAGGGACATGTTCGTCTCCGTCTTGTTGATCCTGCGAACCGCCATCCAGGCGGTTGCCACGAAGATGGATCTGTTTCACTGTTGCGATAAGACGACCGTTTGTTCACAGCGTGGAAAGCACATCTAACCAATGCAGCCGGATCTCAATGCGCTTGCGGTGTTCGCCCTCGTGGCCGAGGAGCGGAGCTTTCGCGCGGCTGCGGACCGGACGGGCGTCACCCGCTCGGCGGTGAGCCAAACGATGAAGCGGCTGGAGGAGACGCTCGGTATCGCGCTTGTCCAGCGCACGACGCGAAGCGTCAGCCTTACCGAGGCTGGCGAACGCCTCTACTCCGGGATAGCGCCGGCCATTGCCGACATGCGCGCGGCAATGGAGACCACCGGGGATATGCGCGGGCGTCCGCGCGGGCAGTTGCGGCTCGCCGTCTCGTCGATCGCCGAGCGCTTTCTTTCAGGGCCGTTCCTGGCGACCTTTGCCGAAGCGAATCCCGAGGTTCAGATCGACATCACGGTGACGGACGAGGAGTTCGACATCGTCGCCGAGGGATACGATGCCGGCGTCAGGCTCGGCGAGGTGATCGAGCAGGACATGATTGCGGTGTCTGTCGCCGGTGACGAGCGGCAGCTGGCCGTCTGCGCGCCGGCCTATCGCGATCGGTTCGGGGCGCCTGCGCATCCGAGCGAGCTTGCCGGCCATCGCTGCATTGGCTGGCGCCGCGCACCCAAGGTTGCGCCCTATCGCTGGGAATTCGCCGAGAATGGCAAGGAGTTCAGCGTCGCCGTTGCGCCGGAGATCACGACCAACGACATGGCGTTGATGACAAAGCTCGCCATAGCCGGCGCCGGCATCACCTTCGGCATGGAGGAGAGCTTTCGCCCGTCGATCGATCGAGGCGAGCTGGTGGCAGTTCTCGAAGGCTATTGCCCGCGCTTTGCCGGCTTCTACCTCTACTATCCGAGCCGTCGTAACGTCGCGCCGAAGCTGCGTGCCCTTGTCGATCACCTGCGGCGTCTTGGCTAGCGTTTTCCGCGCGGGCGATCGCGCCATTGCAGTCCTTTTCGAATAGCGGGAGCGAACCGAATTTGCTTTCCGCTCCCGGCGATTCTGTCTCGCGTTGGACGCGACATGCTGCACATCGCAAGCGACTTCCTTTCACCGTCCGCCAACCAGCCCACCACCTTTTTTGGGATGAGAGTCCAGATCGTCAACCTCGCTGCGCACCGGCATCTCGATGTTGCATTTACATTGGTCTGGGGCGGTTCGGATGTTGAGGCGGTGATGGCCAATCGAGCCCAAACGAAAACCCCGGCCGCTGGGCCGGGGTTTTCCTTGCGTCCCCAAAGGATCAGAACTTGTAGCTGACGCCGACCCTCACCGCGTGCGTGGTTAGGTCAACCGGCATATCGACATCCGGGAATCCCGGAGCCAAGTTGCCTGAGGCTTCTCCGAAGTCTGTATACCGATACGCCAGTCGCGCGGTCCAATGTTCGTTGAAGGCCCACTCGCCGCCGGCACCGATTGTCCAGCCGTTGAGCGTATCCGAATAGCCCCCGCTGACAGGAAGCGGGAAGGGGCCGCCACCGAAGTCGAAATCGCCGATCGCCCAGCCGCCGGTAACGTAGAGAAGTGCGTTGTCGTATGCGTAGCCGAGCCTTGCGCGGATCGAGCCCTGCCAGTTCAATTCGCTGGTTCCAACAGAAGTGGCTCCGGTAGCATTTTCGAAGCTGCCCTCCACGTCACCGCCTTCGAAATCGCCCTCGACACCGTAAACAAAAGAGCCGGACTGCCAGTTATACCCGACATGGACGCCACCAATGAAGCCATCGGGATCGGAATCGTCACTTGGCGCACCGTTGGAGTAGCTGTGTTCTGCTTGCCCCCAGAGATAGCCGCCCTGAAGACCGACATAAAAGCCGCTCCAGTCGTAGGCAACTGCGACGGGTGCCGTGGGCTCGTAAACAACTGCATCGGCCGCGAAGGCCGGAGCCGCAAGCAAGGCCGCACCGCTGAAACCGAGCAGGAACGTAGTGGCAAACGCGATTTTCTTCATGGAATGATGCCTGTGTTGAAAGGAAGTCACCAAAAATTGAATAACACACAGGTTGTGGCTGAACTGTAACTGCGGCGCAACACACGGAAGCAAATGCACGGTTCAGTTGTGGCGGTGATTCCTGTTTTGCTCGCATGACTCTTGCCGGCGTCCTGGCCGCCGAGGAGTCGCTGGCAATCCGTACCTGAAAGCGAAAGGCGGTTAGGCCGACTTTAGAGAAAGGCGATCGCTGGGTTGCTGGCGTTGACGATCTAAATTGATATTGGTCTACCGAGTCGGCGGGAATTACGGGAATTACGGTGACAGTGCACCATTTCTATCCCCGCCTGCCGCCTCTTTCCGATTTCACGGCTGTCCGGTTTGCCGGGCCCAGAAGTGCTTCGCTCCCCGTCGGCTGCGCAGATGCCGAAATCGGCGGCGCGGCGATGCAAGTCGAGCCATACGGTCAATCTACAGCGACAGCCGAGCGAACATGCCAAACAGTGCACTGTCACCGTAATTCCACTGGCTGGAGTCGGCGGTGCGAAGGAGATCATCTTCTTCACGGGATGGCCCGCCAACCAGCCTTTGGGACAGGAGTCGAGATCGCGAACCTCGCTGTGCGCACCGGCATCTCGATGTTGCAATTACATGAGCGTGAGCGCATGTTTTCGTCAGCCGGCGCAAGCCGGTTAGGCCCGGTGGCTGGCCGGTCACCCCCATAGGCTGCCGGGCCGCCAGCAACGGCTTGGGGAGGACATGACATGCCGAAAATCTCGGATCTTTTTCAAGACAGCGATCATCTTCCTTAGCCGGCCTGCAGATGGCAATTTCAGGCAATCACGGTGCCACGCGCACATCAACCTTCTTGGGATGGGTGACGAGTGCAATATTCGGTGGGTGATACGCTCTGAACCCGACAACAGCCGCCCGCAAGATCGCGATGGTCCCGGCGTCTACAATCTTGGCCTGATCGTGATGGCTCTTTACGTGATGCTGCATAGAAATCCACCCCTTGAGCCGATCGTCGCCACCGGCACCATGATCGTCGCTGTCAGCGCGCTCATCTTTGCCTTCGTGGTTTTCTCCGCCGAAACGGCGCGCTCAGTCTCGGGAATACCTGCGGTTCCACGCTAGACGGCGTCGAGATGTGCTGAGCCAAAAAAGGCTCGCGCCTCCGAGAGTTTGGTCATCATTGTGCCGGCAATGCTTTCGCGGCGGCGGTCAGGGTCGCCCGATCGTTGCCGTGCTTGCGGATCAGCTCGCGCACCTGCGCCGGCGTGATGTTGTTCTGCAGAGCGAAAAAGTTCACCTCATAATCGTCGTACGCCGATATCTTGTTGCGGTCGCGAAAGTCGCGTTTGCTTTTGTCGTCTGTCATATCGCACGTCCTTTTGGAATTTCGTCATATTCACTATGGCTAATATACGCCTGTGACCTAGACTAGGTTCCATGCGTAGGCGGGCAGTGGCCGGCACCGGCCGGCTAGAGTTCATCCTCCCGATGGAGCCCAAGCTGGTGGCCAAGCCGCCCGAGGGTGACAACTGGATTCACGAGATCAAGCTCGACGGCTATCGTGCCCAGATCATCATCAACGGCCCCGAGGATATCCGCGTCTATGCCGAAACCGGTAAGGACTGGACGCGTAAATATCTGGGCATCGTGGAAGCGGCGACTGAGCTTGAGGTCAAGAACGCCATCATCGACGGCGAGGCGGTCGTTACCGACAAGGCCGGTATGCCCGACTTCAACGCGCTCCAGAACGCGGTCCACAACAATCCCTATGGCATGTACCTCTGCGCATTCGACATTCTGCACCTGAATGGCCATGATTTGCGCGACACCGGCTGCAAGGCGCGCCGCAAAATTCTCGGCGGCATCATCAAGCCGAACAGCCGGATCCAGTTCAGCGAGGCCATGCCTGGTGACGCCAAGTCAATCTTCTATCTCGTCGAGCAGGTCGAGCTTGAGGGAATTGTCTCGAAGCGCGCCGACAGCAAATACCGCAGCGGCCCGACCTCGAACTGGCTGAAGACCAAGAGCTTCACGGTCGACGAATTCGATCTGCTGGGCATCGAGCGCGAGCCTGGCAATGCAGCCTTCGCACTTTTGGCACAGCCAGGAACTGGGAAATACCTCGGTACCGCCTTCATCACCTTGGGCCGCGACATGAAGGAGCGGCTGTTGAAGCGGGTTCGAGAGCATGCCGGGCCGCCGCCAGAGGCCATGAAGAAACGGCCGGCGACCCAATGGGTCAGGCCTGGTGTAAAGCTGCGCGTCAAGCATCTCCGTGGCGACCACACCCACATACGCCAGGCGTCGCTGCTGGGTTTCAGTGACGAGAGCTAGTGCGCCTGTCTGCGCTCTTTGAGCGTTGACGAGATCTGACTTCCCCGAGCAGCTCGCGCTCGTTGGTAGTTACGTTTCGAAAGATTGCGACAATCGTCACCGCTAAGGCTTCGGCATCCCGGCTAAACGGGTCGATGACTCCATCTGCGCAAACCTGATCAAACACGCGTTCACAAATAGCCAAATCGTGAGGGCTGAGGCAGGTGCGAGTGAAACGCCGGCGCGGCATTTGCGAACCTTCGAAGCCCGCTGTCCGTGCAAAAGATAGTGGGCCTTCCCAGCCAGACCGAGGGGACGAGAGTCCGGCCTCGTGCAAGAAACGCGAGTCGCTGACTGTTTGTTCCCGGCTACAAAAATGGGTTAATTCCGTACAAGTGAGCGGGCGGTGTAGATAGATGCTCAACCGGTGTCAAAGCCACTCCGGCCATAGGGATGATTTATCAGACCTTCAGCTTCCCGTTGACGCTCGTGGACATGTTGAACCGGACGTATTCGCCGTTAGGCTTGCTTGATCATCAGCGCCTCACCGATGGGCGGTCCAGTATGCGGCGGCATGTTTCCCGATTTCGCGGCTTTCCGGTGCTCGGCAATCCGGTCCAGAAGGGCTTCGCTGCCCACCGGCCGCCCAGATGCCGACATCGGCAGCGCGGCAATGCAAGTCGAGCCATGCTTTCA
The DNA here is from genome assembly GCF_003997375.1 of Mesorhizobium sp. M5C.F.Ca.IN.020.29.1.1. Taxonomy (NCBI): domain Bacteria; kingdom Pseudomonadati; phylum Pseudomonadota; class Alphaproteobacteria; order Hyphomicrobiales; family Phyllobacteriaceae; genus Mesorhizobium; species Mesorhizobium sp. M5C.F.Ca.IN.020.29.1.1. Next base: position 8,419 of record NZ_RZSW01000238.1, read on the forward strand.
ATCTACACACAGCGACAGCCGAGCAAACATCGCAAAAAGTGCACTGTCACCGTGATTTATGTCACCGTAATTTTATTCCAGCTTCGGCCGGCTGATTTTTTTGCTTACTGGATCTTCCGATTGACTCGGATGATCCCACAGTCCTTCTCCCCTCGCGGGCATAGGCGTCATCCCATTGGCCCGATGCGTTGGTCGTGCAATGCCCGCGCGCTCCGCCAGAGGCGCGCGTCTTTCATCTGTTCGGCCGATGCGCCGGTCCGTTGGAGGGTAGAGATTGAGAATCTGCCGTAGCACTAGACCGCTTCGTGCTGGCGGTCGCCTCTGCAGACTTCGGATGAAGGGCTGACCTATATTGTTGCGCGCAGGTTCATATCCGATCGCGGCAAGGGTTGCTTTCCTTGTCGCGTTGGCCGGCGTTCTCCTGCTCGCCCTTTTTCCGGAGTGGCTCTTGCAGAATTTGGGAGTGACCTTCACGCATCATGGCAAGCTCATCCACGCCGCCGCATTCGCTGTTTTGGCGGCCTTGGGAAGTGTCGGCTGGACGAAACACAAGGCAAAGCTG
>NZ_RZSW01000239.1:0-8938 GCF_003997375.1 Mesorhizobium sp. M5C.F.Ca.IN.020.29.1.1
GATCGTGGTGCTCGGCGGCTATACGTTCGCGCCGCAACTGGCCGCGACGGTTTCGAAGCCCATTCCGGACCTTGCCGCGCGCTCGAACACGGCAGCGCTCGGCGACATCCTCTACACGGACTACCTCTACTATTTCCAGATTGCAGGCCTTGTGCTGCTGGTCGCCATGATCGGCGCTATAGTGCTGACGCTGCGCCACAAGCCGGGGATCAAGCGGCAGTCGATCTCAGCCCAGGTTGGCCGCACGCCGGCAACGGGAATGGAAATCCGCAAGGTCAAGACGGGCGAGGGAATCTGAGATGATCGTCGGCATCGCGCACTATCTGACCGTATCGGCGATCCTGTTCACGCTCGGCGTGTTCGGCATTTTTCTCAACCGCAGGAACATCATCGTCATCCTGATGTCGAGCGAGCTGATCCTGCTCGCGGTCAACATCAATTTCGTCGCCTTCTCGGCAGCACTCGGCGATCTCGTCGGACAGGTGTTTGCGCTGTTCGTGCTGACGGTCGCAGCGGCTGAAGCGGCGATCGGCCTGGCCATTCTCGTCGTCTTCTTCCGCAACCGCGGTTCGATCGCGGTCGAAGACGTGAACATGATGAAGGGTTGACGGAAAACCACCATGTATCAGGCCATCGTCTTCCTTCCTCTGCTCGGCTTCCTGATCGTCGGCCTGTTCGGCACGTCGCTCGGCGCCAAGGCGTCCGAATACATCACCTCCGGCTTCCTGGTGATATCAGCCGTGCTGTCGTGGGTCGCCTTCTTCGCCGTCGGTTTCGGCGAGGGCGAGGTGTTCACCGTGCCGGTGCTGCGCTGGATCCAGTCGGGCGGGTTAGAGGCCGCATGGGCGCTGCGCATCGATACGCTGACGGTGGTGATGCTGGTCGTGGTCAACACGGTGTCGGCGCTGGTCCACATCTACTCGATCGGCTACATGCATCACGACCCGAACCGGCCTCGCTTCTTCGCCTATCTGTCGCTGTTCACCTTCGCCATGCTGATGCTGGTGACCGCCGACAACCTCGTGCAGATGTTCTTTGGCTGGGAAGGCGTCGGTCTCGCCTCCTACCTGCTGATCGGCTTCTGGTACAAAAAGCCGTCGGCCAATGCCGCCGCGATCAAGGCCTTCGTCGTCAACCGCGTCGGCGATTTCGGCTTTGCGCTCGGCATCTTCGGTGTGTTCGTGCTGTTCGGCTCGGTCAATCTCGGCACCATTTTCGCTAATGCCGCGACATTCATTCCGGCCGAAGGCGCCCCCGAGGGCGCTGCAGTATTGACCTTCCTCGGCTATGCGCTCGACAAGCAGGCCGCGATGACCGTCGTCTGCCTGCTTTTGTTCATGGGCGCCATGGGCAAGTCGGCCCAGGTGCCGCTGCACACCTGGCTGCCGGACGCCATGGAAGGCCCGACGCCGGTCTCTGCGCTCATCCATGCCGCCACCATGGTGACCGCCGGCGTGTTCATGCTGGCGCGGCTGTCGCCGCTGTTCGATCTGTCGCATTCGGCGCTGATCGTGGTCACCTTCATCGGCGCCTTCACCGCCTTCTTCGCGGCGACCGTCGGCCTCGTCCAGAACGACATCAAACGCGTCATCGCCTATTCGACTTGCTCGCAGCTCGGCTATATGTTCGTAGCGCTCGGCGTCGGCGCCTATGGCGCGGCGATCTTCCATCTGTTCACGCATGCTTTCTTCAAGGCGCTGTTGTTCCTCGGCTCCGGCTCGGTGATCCACGCCGTCTCCGACGAACAGGACATGCGCAGGATGGGCGGCCTCAGGACGCTCATTCCGAAGACCTACTGGATGATGGTGATCGGCACGCTGGCGCTGACCGGAGTCGGCATTCCGGTGACGGTCATCGGCACCGCCGGCTTCTTCTCCAAGGACGCGATCATCGAAAGCGCCTTTGCCGCGCACAATCCGGTTGCCGGCCTTGCCTTCGTGCTGCTGGTCGTCGCCGCCTGCTTCACCAGCTTCTATTCCTGGCGGCTGATCTTCATGACCTTCCACGGCCAGCCGCGGGCGAGCCACGAGGTCATGCACCATGTCCATGAATCGCCGCCGGTCATGCTGGTGCCGCTGTACATCCTGGCGGCGGGCGCGCTGTTCGCCGGCGTGATCTTCCATGGCGCGTTCATCGGCGAGGGCTATGCCGAGTTCTGGAAGGCGTCGCTGTTTACGCTCCCGGAAAACCACATCCTGCACGACATGCACGATGTGCCGTTATGGGTGAAGCTGGCGCCGTTTGTCGCCATGCTGATCGGCTTTGCGATTGCCTGGCAATTCTACATCCGCGCGCCGGAAATGCCGAAGAATTTGGCGGCGCAGCATCGCGGGCTCTACGCCTTCCTACTCAACAAGTGGTATTTCGACGAACTTTACGACCTCCTGTTCGTGCGGCCGGCAAAACGCCTCGGCCACTTTCTGTGGAAGACGGGTGACGGCACTGTCATCGACGGGCTCGGTCCGGACGGCGTTTCGGCGCGCGTCGTCGATGTCACCAACCGGGTCGTCAAGCTGCAGACCGGCTACCTCTATCACTACGCCTTCGCCATGCTGATCGGCGTTGCCGCACTCGTCACCTGGATGATGCTCTGATGACCGCCTGGCCGATCCTCTCGCTGGTCACCTTCCTGCCGCTGGTTGGTGTGCTGTTCATTCTGCTGATCAATGACGACAGCGAGAATGCCCGCCGCAACATCCGCGCCATCGCGTTGTGGACGACGAGCATCACCTTCATCATCTCGCTGTTCATCTGGACCGGGTTCGACAATTCGGAGCCTGGCTTCCAGTTCGTCGAGAAGTTTGCCTGGCTGGATTCCGGCATCTCCTACCATATGGGCGTCGACGGCATCTCCATGCTGTTCGTCATCCTGACCACCTTCCTGATGCCGCTTTGCATCCTGGCTTCCTGGGAATCGATCGAGAAACGCGTCAAGGCCTACATGATCGCCTTCCTGCTGCTGGAGACGCTCATGATCGGTGTGTTCTGCGCGCTCGACATCGTTTTGTTCTATGTCTTCTTCGAAGCCGGCCTGATCCCGATGTTCATCATCATCGGCGTGTGGGGCGGCAAGCGGCGCGTCTACGCCTCGTTCAAGTTCTTCCTCTATACGCTGGCCGGCTCTGTGCTGATGCTGCTCGCTATCATGGCGATGTTCTTCCAGTCCGGCACCACCGACATCCCGACGCTCCTGACGCACAACTTCCCGGCAAACATGCAGACCTGGCTATGGCTCGCCTTCTTCGCCTCCTTCGCCGTGAAGATGCCGATGTGGCCGGTGCACACCTGGCTGCCGGACGCCCATGTCGAGGCGCCGACGGCCGGCTCGGTGATCCTGGCCGCCATCCTGCTGAAGATGGGCGGATACGGCTTCCTGCGCTTTTCGCTGCCGATGTTTCCGATCGCCTCTGAGATGTTCGCGCCGCTGGTCTTCGCGCTGTCCGTCGTCGCCATCATCTACACCTCGCTGGTGGCGCTGATGCAGGAGGACATGAAGAAGCTGATCGCCTATTCGTCGGTCGCCCATATGGGCTTCGTCACCATGGGCATCTTCGCGATGAACCAGGAAGGCGTCCAGGGGGCAATCTTCCAGATGCTGTCGCACGGCCTCGTCTCCGGCGCGCTGTTCCTCTGTGTCGGCGTCATCTATGACCGCATGCACACGCGCGACATCGACGCCTATGGCGGGCTGGTCAACAACATGCCGAAATACGCCACCGTGTTCATGATCTTCACCATGGCCAATGTCGGCCTGCCAGGCACCAGCGGCTTCGTCGGCGAGTTCCTGACCATGCTCGGCGTGTTCCGGGTCAACACTTGGGTGGCGTTCTTCGCCGCCACCGGCGTCATCCTGTCGGCGGCCTATGCGCTCTGGCTCTATCGCCGGGTGATCTTCGGCGCGCTGACCAAGGACAGCCTGAAAGGCCTGCTCGACCTGTCGGCGCGCGAGAAGGTGATCATCTATCCGCTGGCGGCGCTGGTCATCTTCTTCGGCGTCTACCCGGCGCCGGTCTTCGATGCGACGGCCGAATCGGTCAAGGCGCTCGTCACCAATGTCACCGCATCCATCGACACCGCGCAAACCGCGGCGGCGAACTGACTAAGAGGTTTGCGAACCATGACGCCGGACCTTCTCTCCAGCCTGTCGCTTTCGACTCCAGAGCTGATCCTCGCCGTCGGCGCCCTGGCGCTGCTGATGCTCGGCGCCTATTCGCGCGCGAACACCACCACCATGGTGAGCGGCCTTGCCGTCGCCGTCCTGGTGATTGCCGGCGTCTGGACGATCTTTTCCACCGGGCAGGGCAATGCCTATGGCGAGGCCTTTGTCCAGGATCCCTTCGCCCGCTTCATGAAGGTGCTGGCGCTGATCGGGTCGGCGGTGACGCTGGTCATGTCGATGCGCTTCGCCAAGGCGGAGCATTTCGACAAGTTCGAATATCCGGTGCTGATCCTGCTGTGCACGCTCGGCATGATGCTGATGATCTCGGCTAACGGCATGATCGGGCTTTATCTCGGCCTCGAATTGCAGTCGCTGGCGATTTATGTGCTGGCGGCGATCAACCGGGACAATCTGCGCTCGACCGAGGCGGGGTTGAAATATTTCGTCCTCGGCGCGCTGTCGTCAGGCATGCTGCTGTACGGCATCAGCCTCGTCTACGGCTACACCGGCAACACCGGGTTCCAGGAGATCGCCACGGCGTTGGGCGGCGGCGAGCGGCAGCTTGGCCTCGTCTTTGGCCTGGTCTTCGTGCTGGCCGGCCTCGCCTTCAAGATATCGGCGGTGCCGTTCCACATGTGGACGCCCGACGTCTATGAGGGCGCGCCGACGCCGGTGACGGCCTTCCTCGCGGCGGCGCCGAAAATGGCGGCAATGGCGCTGATCGTGCGCGTTACAATGGGCGCGTTCAAGCCGATCGCCGCCGACTGGCAGCAGATCATCGTCTTCATCTCGATCGCTTCGATGGCGCTCGGCGCCTTCGCGGCCATCGGCCAGACCAACATCAAGCGGCTGATGGCCTATTCCTCGATCGGCCATATGGGCTACGCGCTGGTCGGTCTCGCCGCCAACAGCCAAGCCGGCGTGCGCGGCGTCGCCATCTACATGCTGATCTATCTGGTTATGACGCTCGGCACCTTCGCCTTCATCCTCGCCATGCGGCGCAAGGATGGCAATGTCGAACAGATCAGCGATCTCGCCGGCCTGTCGTCGACCAATCCGATCATGGCGACGATCCTCACCATCCTGATGTTCTCGCTGGCCGGCATCCCGCCGCTCGCCGGCTTCTGGGGGAAGTGGTACGTGTTCCTCGCCGCCATCAACGCCAACCTCTACGCGCTGGCGATCATCGGCGTGCTGGCCTCGGTGGTGGGCGCCTATTATTATCTGCGCATCATCAAGATCATGTGGTTCGACGAACCGGTCGGCGGCTTCGTGCCGATGGCGACCGAACTTCGCGTGGTGCTCGGCGTCTGCGGCGCCTTCGTGCTGTTCTATGTGCTGATCGGCGGGCCGATCGACACCTATGCCGAAGCCGCCGCCAAGACGTTTTTCTGACGGGATGGCATTTCGGCTGGCTCCAACAGCGGCCTCGGAAGGGTTCCGGCTCGAGGCACATGATACCGTCGGTTCCACTAATGCGCTGGCGCTGGACCATGCGCGTGCGGGAGATCCGGGCAAGCTCTGGGTCGTTTCAAAAAAACAGGAAAGCGGACGTGGCCGGCGCGGCCGGGTCTGGGCGACGCCCGAGGGCAATCTGGCGGCAACGCTGCTGGTGGTCACCAATGCCGAGCTTCGCTTGGCCGCGACACTCGGCTTCGTCGCCGGCCTGGCGCTGGCCGATGCGCTCGACGCCGTCGTGCCGAAGGGCAGGATCGCAATCGGCCTCGACGGCGGCAGCGATGGAAGAAACCGTTTCGAGCTGAAATGGCCGAACGATGTGCTCGCCTCCGGCGCCAAGCTTGCCGGCATCCTGCTGGAAACGGCGATACTCGAAGGCGATCGCTTCGCGGTGGCTGTGGGCATCGGCGTCAATGTTGTGGCTTATCCCAAGGATTTGCCTTATCCGGCGACATCGCTCAGCGCGCTGGGCGCTGCTTGCGATGCCGAGACGTTGTTTCTGGCGCTGTCGGATGCCTGGAGCGAGAATGCGCGGCTGTGGAATGATGGGCGCGGGCTTTCCGCCGTCAGGCGGCGCTGGCTGGCGCGCGCGGCAGGGCTTGGCGGGCAGGTTGCTGTCAGAATTGACGGTAATGTGGTGCGCGGCACGTTCGAGACCATTGACGAGGACTGCCGTTTCGTGATCCGCGACGATAAGGGTTCGGTTCTGACGATCGCCGCCGGCGACGTGCATTTCGGTGCGGTCGCGTCGGCCCAGGTTTGACGGGTCAGGTTTGACGGGCCCCAGTTTTGAAGGGCCTGGCTTGACCGCCAGGAAAGGAAAGATCATGGCGACAGCGGAAAACGCCGAACTCGTCTTCGTGCCGCTCGGCGGCGTCGGCGAGATCGGCATGAACTTCGCTCTCTATGGCTACGGCCCGGTCAATGCGCGCGAATGGATCGTTGTCGATGTCGGGGTCACGTTTCCCGATGCCAGCCTGCCTGGCGTCGACCTGGTGCTGCCCGACACGCGCTTCATCGAGGAGAGCGTCGCCAATCTGCGCGGCATCATCATTACGCACGCGCATGAGGACCATTACGGCGCGCTGCTCGATACATGGCCGAAGCTCAAGGCGCCGGTCTGGATGACGCCGTTCGGGGCCGGATTGCTGGAAGCCAAGCGGCAGGGCGAGCAGGGCGCACCGAAGATCCCGGTGACGATCTACCGCGCCGGCGAAAAATTCAGTGTCGGCCCGTTCGAGATCGAGGCCATCCCTGTCGCGCATTCGATCCCCGAACCGATGTCGCTGGCGATCACCTCGCCGGCCGGCACCGTCATCCACACCGGCGACTGGAAGATCGATCCGGCGCCGACGATCGGGCCGATGACCGACGAGGCCCGCTTCCGCGCCTATGGCGACAACGGCGTGCTGGCGCTGATCTGCGATTCCACCAATGCGCTGCGGGAAGGGGAGTCGCCGTCGGAAGTGGCGGTGGGCGAGGGCCTCAAGGGCGTCATCCAGAGCGCCAAGGGCCGTGTCGCGGTCACCACTTTTTCCTCCAATGTCGGGCGCATCGTCTCCATTGCCAAGGCGGCACGCGACGCCGGCCGCCAGTGCCTGGTGCTCGGCCGCTCGCTGAAGCGCGTCATCGATGTTGCCGGCGAGCTCGGCTATATGGACGGGCTGCCCGCATTCATCGCCGAGGAGGATTTTAGGTTCATCCCGCGCGAAAACCTCGTCATCATCTGCACCGGCAGCCAGGGCGAGCCGCTTGCGGCATTGGCAAAACTGTCGCGCGAGGAGATGAAATCGGTGTCGCTGACAGCAGGCGACACGGTGGTGTTTTCCTCGCGCACTATTCCCGGCAACGAGAAGGGTATCCTCGAGATCAAGAACCGGCTGATCGATCTCGGCATCAAGATCATCGAGGACGGCGATGCGCTGGTGCACGTCTCCGGCCATCCGCGCCGCAGCGAATTGCGCAAGATGTATCAATGGGTGCGCCCGCAGATCGGCGTGCCGGTGCATGGCGAGGCGGCGCATCTGGTAGCGCAGGGGTCGCTGATGTCGGTGTCGGGCATCGGCCAGGTGGCGCAGGTCCGCGACGGCGACATGCTGCGGCTCTATCCCGGTGCGGCGACGATCATCGACCAGGTGCCATTCGGCCGTATCTACAAGGACGGCAGGCTAATCGGCACCGACCAGGCGATGGGCATTCGCGACCGGCGCAAGCTGTCCTTTGCTGGCCATGTCGCGGTCAATGTCGTGCTCGACGACAAGTATGAGCTCGCCGGCGATCCCGATCTGGTCGCCATCGGCGTCGCCGAGGCCGACGCCCGCGGCGAGAGCCTGGAAGACCTGATGATCGATGCGGCAATCGGCGCCGTGGACTCCATCCCCCGTCAGCGCCGAAGAGATCTCGACCTCGTGCAGGAGGCAGTGCGCCGCGCCGTCCGCGGCGTCGCCAATGAAGCGTGGGGCAAGAAGCCGCTGGTGACGGTGTTCGTCACGCGGTAACTTTCGGAGCACGATATGCTCGGACGCCTGAACCATGTCGCGCTTGCTGTGCCGGATCTGGCCGCGGCGACAGCGGCCTATCGCGATACGCTCGGCGCTCAGGTGAGCCCGCCGCAGGCGTTGCCGGAACATGGCGTGACGGTGGTGTTCGTCGATGTCGGCAACACCAAGATCGAATTGCTGGAGCCGCTCGGCGAGGATTCGCCGATCGCAGCATTCCTCGAGAAGAACCCCTCGGGCGGCATGCATCATGTCTGCTACGAGGTCGACGACATTCTTGCCGCGCGTGATCATCTCAAGGCCAGCGGCGCCCGCGTCCTTGGCGACCCCGACCCGAAGATCGGCGCGCATGGCAAGCCGGTGCTGTTCCTGCATCCCAAGGATTTCTTCGGCACGCTGGTCGAACTGGAGCAAGCATGAGCTGGGTTTCGTTTCTCGCCCTGTTCTTCATCACATGGTGGGTAGTGCTGTTCGCCATCCTGCCGTTCAGTCTGAGGACGCAGGACGAGGATGAGGACGTGACGCTGGGCACTGTACCCAGCGCGCCGCGCGGATCGCATATGCTGCGCGCCGTGCTGCGGACGACAATCGTCACGACGGTTCTTCTTGGCATCTTCTATGGCATTACGAGGGGGCTCGGCCTCGGCATCGACGACATCCCGCACATCGTGCCGGATTTTAGCCAGAGACCCGAAAATTAGACCGCCGGGCGCGGCTGGTCACATCTTGCATGCAAGCACCAATCCGGGCTGGAAGCCGATGCAGGTTCCGAACCCGCTGTGCTGGCGCCTGGTAAGTGGTCTAGCAATTTGTCGTGCTAACC
>NZ_RZSW01000023.1:0-26797 GCF_003997375.1 Mesorhizobium sp. M5C.F.Ca.IN.020.29.1.1
GGTAGCCGATCTTGTAGAAGGAGACGATCCCGTCGAGCTCACGCACCGCCTTCTCGGCGTCCTCCAGCGTCGGCACGTCGAGGCCGACGATCAGCCTGTCTTGCATGGTGCTGGCGCGCTCCTGGATCACGCCTCGATCCGCGTCGACAGCATGCGCGAGGTTTCGATCAGCGTGCGGCATAGGTGCTCCATCGATCTGTGCAGTCTCTCGTCCCTGAAATTTCCGTCCTCGTCGAAGGCGTTGCCGCCCTCCGGCACCGAGCATTCCGGCGTCACCACCTCCATCTTGCAGCGCACCAGCACGGAGCGCAGATGGTTGATGCAGCGTACCCCGGCGAAATGTCCTTTGGAAGACGAACAAAGGCCGGCGGGCTTGCCGGTGAACGGCCTGAACGACCGCCCGCCATCCATTCGCACGCGGCTCACCCAATCGATGGCGTTCTTGAGCAGCGGCGGGATCGAGCCGTTATATTCGGGCGTCGCGATCAGCAGCCCGTCATGGGCGGCGATCTGCCGGGCAAGCTTGATGGCGTTTTCAGGAATGCCTTTCTCCTTTTCCAGATCCTCGTCGAGAATCGGCAGCGGATAGTCGGCAAGCGAGATGCGGGTTACCTCGGCACCCTGCAGAGCGAGTTCCTTCTGCGCCACATCGGCGGTCCTGCCGCTGTAGGCGCCAGCGCGAATCGAACCTGCGAAGACGAGAATTTTCGGGATCACTGCCATTGGCCATCATTGTCAGCCGACAGGTATAGGCCAGGCACGTCTCAAATACCAAATACTGTTCAATGCGCCGCGCGTCGGTAGATCCACAGCTGCGTTGGCGGGATGTTGCGGATGACGAAATGAAAATGCTCGACCGTGTAGTCGCCGCGGCCGGGCGGGATCGGCGACAGCGGGCCGTAGGTCAGCTGCACGATCGGGCGGCCTGTCGGGATGCGGTCGAGAAGGCTTTCGACATAGGCGATGCGCTGGGCGACCGGGAAATTGAGCAATGGCACGCCGGAGACGACCGAATCGAAGGTCAGGCCGCTCTTGTCACCGAGTGTCGCATCGAGATTGAAGGCGTCGCCCTCGATGACGTTGACGCCGGGATAGAGCTGGCGCAGATGGCGCACGAAATCGGGCGAGTATTCGACTGCGTAGAGATTTTCAGGCTTTACGCCCTGGGCGAGGATGGCTCGGGTGATGACGCCGGTGCCAGGCCCGACTTCGAGCACCGGCAGGCCCGAGTTCGGGTTGACGACGGAGGCCATCTTTCGAGCCGTGGTGGAACTGGTCGGCACGATCGAACCGACCGCCTTCGGCTTGTCGATCCAGCCCTTGAAGAACTTCAGTTCGTCGTCGAACTTTTCCGCCAGCGCCTTTCGCAGTCCGGGACCATGTGCCATGCAAGTTCTCCTGAACGCTCCCCCGAGAGGCTACTTAGCAGCTACGGGGTTCAAGGCAAGGCGGACTCCGGTATAAGATGTTGATGACGCTAGGGAAGCCTCGCCTTGATTGCACTCTACACCGGATTGGCGAGAATAGGCATCAGCGCTCGCCGAAGGTTTCGAAAAAGTCCTTCATGCGGGCGAAAAAGCCGCTCGACTGCGGCGAATTATCCTTCGAGGAAACCTGCTCGAACTCCTCCAGCAACTCGCGCTGGCGGCGGGAAAGGTTTTGCGGCGTCTCGACCGCGGTCTGGATATAGAGGTCGCCGACATTGTGCTGGCGCAGCACCGGCATGCCTTTGCCCTTGAGGCGGAACTGGCGGCCGTTCTGGGTGCCTTCCGGCACTTTCACTTTCGTCTGGGTGCCGTCTAGCGTCGCCACCTCGAAGGAGCCGCCAAGTGCTGCCGTCGTCATCGAGATCGGCACCTTGCAGTAGAGATCGGCGCCGTCGCGCTGGAAGAATTCGTGCGGCTTGACCGCCAGGAAAATATAGAGGTCGCCCGACGGGCCGCCGCGCAGGCCGGCCTCGCCCTCATTGGCAAGGCGGATGCGGGTGCCGTCCTCGATACCGGCCGGGATGTTGACCGACAGCGAGCGCTCCTCGGTGACGCGGCCCTGGCCGGCGCATTTCGGGCACGGCTCCTTGATGGTCTGGCCACGCCCCTGACATTGCGGGCAGGTGCGCTCGATCGAGAAGAACCCTTGCGTGGCGCGTACCTTGCCGTGGCCATTGCACATCGAGCAGGTGACGGGCTGGGTGCCGGGCTTGGCGCCGCTGCCGGAGCATTCCGTGCAGGAGATCGACGCCGGCACGTGAATCTGTGCGGTCTTGCCGGTAAACGCCTCCTCCAGCGTGATTTCCATATTGTAGCGCAGGTCGGCGCCGCGCTCGCGGCCACCTGAGGAGCGGCGCTGGCGCCCGCCCATCATGTCGCCGAAAATATCCTCGAAGATGTCGGCGAAGCCGCCGGCGCCGAAGCCGTGTGCGCCGCCGTTCATGCCGCCCTGTTCAAAGGCGGCGTGGCCGAAACGGTCGTAGGCCGCACGTTTCTGCGGGTCCTTCAGCGTCTCGTAGGCTTCGTTGATTTCCTTGAACTTGTGCTCGCAGGAATGGTCGCCGGGATTGCGATCGGGATGGAACTGCATGGCGAGCTTGCGGAAAGCGCTCTTGAGCTCCTTCTCGTCGGCCCCCTTTTGCACACCCAACGTTTCGTAGAAATCAGCTTTCATCTTTTCCTGCAGTCCGGATATTCAACGTCTTGAAGCCTTGTTGCGTCGTTGCCGGCACGCTGTTCCGATTTAGGTGCGATGGCGCCTGGATGCCAGTGTCGACGCGGGCTTGCTCGCATTTTTCCGATCAAGCCCGCACTTTTTCGGCCAGAGTTGCAAAAAAGCCCGGCTTTGCGCCGGGCCTTCTGCGATAATCTGCCGTCAGGCCGCTCAGGCCGACTTCTTCTTGTCGTCGTCCTCGTTGATTTCCTCGAAATCGGCATCCACCACGTCGCTGTCCTTGGCGGCATCCGCCTTGGCGTCAGCCTCCGCGGCTTCCTTCTGCGAAGCTTCGTACATGGCCTGGCCGAGCTTCATCGAGGTTTCGGCGAGCGCCTGCGTCTTGGCTTCGATCTCGGTCGCGTCGTCGCCTTCGGCAGCGGTCTTCAGCGCCGCGATCGCATCGGCGATCGCCGTGCGGTCGGCCTCGGAAACCTTCTCGCCATACTCCTTCAGCGACTTCTCCGAGGAATGCACCAGCGCCTCGGCCTGGTTGCGGGCCTCGACCAGCGCGCGCCGCTTCTTATCGGCCTCGGCATTGGCTTCGGCGTCCTTCACCATCTTCTCGATGTCGGCGTCCGAAAGGCCGCCAGACGCCTGGATGCGGATCTGGTGCTCCTTGCCGGTGCCCTTGTCCTTGGCCGAGACATTGACGATGCCGTTGGCGTCGATGTCGAAAGTGACCTCGATCTGCGGCACGCCACGCGGCGCCGGCGGAATGCCGACCAGGTCGAACTGGCCGAGCGCCTTGTTGTCGGCGGCCATTTCACGCTCGCCCTGGAAGACGCGGATGGTCACGGCCGACTGTGAATCCTCGGCCGTCGAGAACACCTGGCTTTTCTTCGTCGGGATCGTCGTGTTGCGTTCGATCAGCCGCGTGAACACGCCACCCAGCGTCTCGATGCCAAGCGACAGCGGCGTCACGTCGAGCAGCAGCACGTCCTTGACGTCGCCCTGCAGCACGCCGGCCTGGATGGCGGCGCCCAATGCGACGACCTCATCCGGATTGACGCCCTTGTGCGGCTCCTTGCCGAAGAACTGCTTTACGATCTCCTGGATCTTGGGCATGCGGGTCATGCCGCCGACCAGGACGACCTCGTCGATTTCGCCGGCCTTGAGGCCGGCATCCTTGAGCGCCGCCTTGCAGGGATCGATCGTGCGCTGGACGAGATCCTCGACCAGGCTCTCGAACTTCGCACGCGTCAGCTTCAGCGTCAGGTGCTTGGGACCGGTGGCATCGGCAGTGATGAAGGGCAGGTTGATCTCGGTCTGCGTCGTCGACGACAGCTCGATCTTGGCCTTTTCGGCTGCTTCCTTGAGGCGCTGAAGGGCGAGCTTGTCGCTCCGCAGATCGATGCCCTGTTCCTTCTTGAATTCGGCCGCCAGATATTCGACCAGACGCATGTCGAAATCCTCGCCGCCGAGGAAGGTGTCGCCATTGGTCGACTTCACCTCGAAGACGCCGTCGCCGATTTCGAGCACCGAAATGTCGAACGTACCGCCGCCAAGGTCATAGACGGCAATAGTCTTGCCTTCCTTCTTGTCGAGGCCGTAGGCAAGTGCGGCCGCGGTTGGCTCGTTGATGATGCGCAGCACTTCCAGGCCGGCGATCTTGCCGGCATCCTTGGTGGCCTGGCGCTGGGCATCGTTGAAATAGGCCGGAACGGTGATGACCGCCTTCTCGACCTTCTCGCCGAGATAGGCTTCCGCCGTTTCCTTCATCTTCTGCAGGATCATTGCCGAGATCTGGCTGGGCGACTGCTTCTTGCCGCCGGCCTCGACCCAGGCGTCGCCATTGTCGCCCTTGACGATCTTGTAGGGGACAAGCTTCTTGTCCTTTTCCGTCACCGGATCGTCATAGCGACGGCCAATCAGGCGTTTGACCGCGAAGATGGTGTTTTCGGGATTGGTGACCGCCTGGCGCTTGGCCGGCTGGCCGACGAGGCGCTCGCCGTCGCTGTTGATGGCGACGATGGAAGGGGTCGTGCGCGCGCCTTCCGCATTCTCGATGACCTTCGATTCCTTGCCGTCCATGATGGCGACGCAGGAGTTGGTGGTCCCCAGATCGATACCGATTACTTTTGCCATTTTTCTAATCTCTCCGCTAAGCAGGCTCTCAGGACCCGTACAGGCGTTCCGACGAAAGCCCCTGTTCACAAGAAATTCCGCTTCGGCAACCGGCATTCCGGCGCGCCGAACGGCTTGGCGCGTATATAAGAACAGGCTGCGCGGCGCGCAAGCATTCTGCGCAAGGCATCCAACATCCTTTTCTTGGGCCGGCCGGAGTTCTCCGGCCATGGCTCCCATGAACCTTTCCGCGTCGGTTCGCGACTGACACCCAGATGCGCCGCGTGGTGCGGCCCGGAAAAAGGAAAGGCCCATGACTGGAAATCCAGAGGCTCCGCGGTTTGCGGGAACTCGGTGCGACCACCGCTTCCGGGATCGGCTCGACGCGCTGGGCTTCCGCTGATTCCGTTGACCCCACCATAAGAGCCGACGTATCGTGATTATGAGGAAAGCAGACAATTCGATCAGGGAAAAACGTGCCGGAACGTCGCGCCTTGCCCTGATTTGCGCGGAAACGCCGGATGTTTCTCCCGTCGCCCCCCGACACTTGCCGAACAGCTTGCCGGCGGCGGGCCGCTCGCCATGCACGGCGTGCAGATCACGCTGACGGCGCTGGTCAGGCCGGCCAACGTCCCGCCCTTCGGCTCATGGTTCGTCGACTTCGACGGCTATTTCGAAAACCCCGAGGTTGAACTTCATGTCGGCGACGTCGAGGTCTTGCACCCCTGCGAGGGCCGTGCCGGCTATTACGAGCAGATACCGGGCGGCGGTTACCTGCCGCCTTTCTATCCGCCCGACTTTCCGCCCCCGGTGGCGCGCCTGCCGAGCAAAAGCAACGGATTCCACGACAGCAGAATCCGGCGCGCAACAGCATATTTAACTAACCATTCGCACCACAAGACCCCGCCGGAGCAATCCGGCGGGGTCTTGGTGCCGACATCTGACGCCATCGCGCCAGGAACAAACCGGCTTCCCCTTTTCGGGATCATGGTCTAGCAGTCGACCCAGACGATGCGCCCGCAACCACGGGCCCCTGGAAAGGCCGGATCATGAGCAAAAAAACCCTGATCGCGCCATCGGTGCTTGCGTCGGATTTTTCGAAGCTCGGCGACGAGGTCGAGGCGGCGGCGGCGGCCGGCGCCGACTGGATCCATCTCGACGTCATGGACGGGCATTTCGTGCCCAACATCACTTTCGGCCCACCGGTGATCAAGGCGATCCGCAACCGCACCAGGGCCTTCTTCGACTGCCATCTGATGATAGCGCCGGCCGACCCCTATCTGGGGGCTTTCGCCGAAGCCGGCTGCGACGGCATGACAGTGCATGCCGAGGCCGGGCCGCATCTCGACCGTTCGCTGCAGACGATCAGGAACCTCGGCAAGAAGGCCGGCGTGTCGCTCAATCCGGCGACGCCGGAATCGGCGGTCGAATATGTGCTCGACCGGCTCGATCTGATCCTGATCATGACCGTCAATCCGGGTTTTGGCGGCCAAGCCTTCATTCCGGGAGTCGTCGACAAGGTGAAGCGGGTGAAGGCGCTGATAGGCAATCGGCCGATCCGGATCGAGATCGACGGCGGCATCTCGCCGCAAACGGCACCTTTGGTCACCGCCGCCGGCGCCAGCGTGCTGGTCGCCGGTGCAGCCATCTTCAAGGGCGGCAGCGTTGAAGCCTATCGGGGGAACATCGAGGCGATCAGGACAGCGGCCGACCGGGCGGCCCGCTGACGCTGCCGGCCGTCATTACCAGAACGCGTCGACTCGTCAGCCGGTCAGGAATTCGTTGGCCGACGCCGGTGCGCTTGTGTTCGTGACATACGGTCCCCCAGCCAAAAATGTCTTTGTCCATTTTTGGGCAATTTTATTGGCATAACAGAAACTACATCCATATTCTCTGTCTCACCCTGATGCCTCTTCGGACCATCCCGCAGGGCTCCTCTCCGACGGTCGGATCGATGAACCGCAGCCCTTTTTTCGCTGACCTGCTGAACACCATCGCCGATCGCGGCCGGATGATGCTGAACCTCGTTCGCGGTGACGAGCCGGTCTCGGCCGACAGCCTGGGGCGTCTGTGCGCCCGTCTGCTTTCCAGCCAGGGCGAGGCATCGGGCGTCGCCTATGCCCGGGAAATCCTTGAGCGCTGGCGCACCCTCGGCGCCGACGGAAGGCTGGCTTTCCTGCATGTGCTGCGCGATCGCTTCGGCACCGATCATGCCAAGCTTGCCGCCGCGGTGGATGCCTATCGCGCCGCGCCCGACGATCGCTCGGCACTTACCCTGCATGATGCCGCCGAACCGGCAAGACAGGAGCTTCTGCGCCGCCTGAACCTGGCGCCCCGCGGCATCGAGACGCTGGTGCGCATGCGCCAGGATCTGCTTGCCCGGCTGCCCACATCGCCCGATCTCGCCATCGTCGATGCCGACTTCACGCACCTCCTGTCGTCATGGTTCAACCGCGGCTTCCTGGTGCTGCGGCGGATCGACTGGTCGACGCCAGCCAACATTCTGGAAAAAATCATCCGCTACGAGGCGGTGCACGCCATCCACACCTGGGACGATCTGCGCCGCCGGATCGAACCCGACGACCGGCTCTGCTATGCGTTCTTTCATCCACAGCTCGGTGACGAGCCGCTGATCTTCGTCGAGGTCGCGCTCACCCGGGCGATGCCGACGACAATCGCCGAGCTGCTTGCCGACGAGCGGCCGCTGGTGCAGCCACGGCAGGCCACGACGGCAGTGTTCTATTCCATCTCCAACTGCCAGGACGGCTTGCGCGGCATCTCGTTCGGCAACTTCCTGATCAAGCAGGTGGTCGAGGACCTGCGCCGCGACCTTCCCAGCCTGACGGATTTCGTCACACTGTCCCCGGTGCCGGGCTTTGCCCGCTGGCTGGCCGAGCGGGCCGAAACCATCCCCTCCGCCGCCGAAGTGCTGGACCTAGTCGCCAACCAGGGTTGGCACGCGGATGCTGCCATGCGCGACCGCGTGGGCCAGGCCCTGCTTCCTCTTGCGGCACAGTATTTCCTCGAAGCCCGCACCGCCTCCGGCAAGGTGATCGATCCGGTCGCCCGGTTCCATCTCGGCAATGGCGCGCGGCTGGAGCGCATCGACCTTTTCGGCGACCTGTCGCCCCGCGCCTTACGTCAGGCGCATGGCCTGATGGTCAATTATCGCTACAAGCTCGACGATATCGAGAAGAACCACGAGCTGTTCGCCGCCAGGAACGATGTGGCGGCCGCGCCCGCTGTGCGCCGCCTGCTGCCGAAACCGGCGAGACCGGCCGCACCACCGCTTCCGGCGGCTGCCCAGACTCGGAGGGATGCATGAGCAACCATTTGTTCGACGCTTTCCGCGCCGGGATGCCGGCGCCCGAGCGTCTGTTGATGGAGACGGATGACGGGCGCTCGATCTTCTATGGCGATATGCTGGCGCAGTCCGCGCAACTGGCACATGCGCTTCTGCAATTGGGCGTCGAACCCGGCGACCGCGTCGCCGTCCAGGTCGAGAAGAGCCCCGAGGCGATCCTGCTCTATCTCGCCTGCCTGCGTGCCGGTGCGGTCTTCCTACCGCTCAACACCGCCTATACGCTGACCGAGCTCGAATACTTCTTCGGCGATGCCGAGCCGCGGCTGGTCGTCTGCGATCCGGCACGGGCAGCCGATATCGGGGCCTTGGCGGAGAGATCGGGCGCTATCGCACTCACGCTCGGCGGCAATGGCGAAGGCTCGTTGATGGATCAGGCCTCGCGGCGGTCTTCGGACTTCCGCGACGTGGTGCGCGGGCCGGACGATCTTGCGGCGATCCTGTACACGTCGGGGACCACCGGCCGCTCGAAAGGCGCCATGCTCAGCCATGAGAACCTCGCCTCGAATGCGCGGGTTCTGGTCGACCAGTGGCGCTTCACTGCCGCAGACGTCTTGATCCACGCGCTGCCGATCTTCCACACGCACGGCCTCTTCGTCGCCACCAACGTCATCCTGATGGCCGGCGCCTCGATGCTGTTCGAAACCAGGTTCGACCCGGCCCGCATCGTCTCGCTGCTGCCGCGGGCCACGGCGCTGATGGGCGTGCCGACCTTTTATGTGCGCCTGTTGCAGCAGGACGGCTTGAACCGGCAAGCGGCGAAAAACATCCGCCTGTTCGTTTCCGGATCGGCGCCGCTGCTGGCCGAGACGCACAAGGCCTGGCGCGAGCGCACCGGCCATTCGATCATCGAGCGCTACGGCATGACCGAGACCAACATGAACACGTCGAACCCCTATGATGGCGAGCGGCGCGCCGGCACGGTCGGCTTCCCCTTACCCGGCGTCGCGCTGCGCATCGCCGACCCCGACAGCGGCGAAACACTTGCCCAGGGCGAGGTCGGCATGATCGAGGTGAAGGGCCCCAATGTCTTCGGCGGCTATTGGCGCATGCCGGAAAAGACCAAGGCGGAATTCCGTGATGACGGTTTCTTCATCACCGGGGATCTCGGCCTGATCGACGCCGGCGGCTATGTCCACATCGTCGGGCGCGGCAAGGATCTGATCATTTCCGGCGGCTACAACATCTATCCGAAGGAGGTCGAGAGCGAGATCGACGCGCTGCCCGGCGTCGCCGAAAGCGCTGTCGTCGGCGTTGCCCATCCGGATTTCGGCGAAGGCGTCACCGCGATCGTGGTGCGGACGCCGGCCTCGACAATCACCGCTGCCGAGATCGTCGGCGCCATCGCCGGGCGGCTGGCGAAATACAAGCATCCGAAGCAGGTGATCTTCGTCGACGAACTGCCGCGCAACACGATGGGCAAGGTGCAGAAGAACCTGCTGCGCGAAACCTACAAGGACCTCTACGCTCCGGCCAAAGCCGGCTGATGTTAAGGTTACACCCAGTTGGCGCCGACCCCGAAAACCCTGTCGCCTTCTATCCAGACGCCCTTGACGTCCAATTCGTCCGACAGCGCAACGATATCGGCGGCGGTGCCGTTGGCGAACCGCCCGAGCCGGTGCGACTGACCGATCGCCTGCGCCGGATAGAACGAAGCCATGCGCAGCGCTTCCGAAAGGTCCAGTCCGACGACGCGGTGGACGAAGCGCACGGCGGAGATCATGTCGAGATCGGCGCCCGCCAGCGTCCCGTCGGCTAGCCGCAGGCTACCGTCCTTGCGGTAGACGGTGCGGCCGTTCAGCGTGAACGAGGTCATATCGGTGCCGATCGTCGCCATGGCGTCGGTGACCAGGAAAATTTTTGCCGGACCCTGCTTGGCGCGCAGCGCGATGGCCATGGTGGCGGGATCGACATGGATGCCGTCGGCGATGATGCCGGCAAACAACGTGTCCGTATCGATGGCAGCACCCGCCAACCCCGGCTCACGATTGCCGATCTGGCTCATCGCGTTGAACAGATGGGTGACCATTGTTGCGCCGGCATCGGCGAACGCGCGCGCCTTGGCATAGCCGGTGTCGGAATGGCCGAGGCTGACGACGATGCCGGCCTCGGCGAGCGCCGAAATGCGTACGGTGTCGACGGATTCCGGCGCGATCGTGGTCAACAGTACCGGCAGAGTTTTCCGCGTCGCAATCAGCATCGCCTGGTCGGCATCCAGCATCGGCCGGATCAGCGCCGGATCATGCGCGCCCTTGCGGGCGATCGACAAATGCGGGCCTTCGAGATGCAGGCCCAAAAAGCCAGGCACCTTTTGCTTTCCGGCCTCCGCTCCGGCGGCAACCGCCGCCGCGGTGATCTCAGGCGTGTCGGTGATCAGCGTCGGCAACAGCGCGGTCGTGCCGAACGGCGCGTGCGCCCGGCAGATGGTTTCGATCGAGGCGACATCAGGATGGTCGTTGAGCATGACCCCGCCGCCGCCATTAACCTGCAGGTCGACGAAGCCCGGCGCAAGCATGCCGCCGCCGGTTTCGATACGCTCGACACCGGATGGAACGGCGCCGACGGCAACGATGGCTTCGACGAGGCCGTCACGCACGACAAGCGCGGCATCGTCGTGCCAGTCGTCGCCGTCGAATATCCGGGCCCCAGTCAGGGCAAAACGGTCGCTCATATGGTTTCCGTCACCTTGCGCAGATTGGGCGGCGTGTCCGGGTCGAGGCCGCGATGGCGGGCAAAGGCCTCGACGAAGCCATAGAAGGACACGATCAGCGCCAGCGGGTCGGTCAGCGGATGGCCGGTGGCGACATGCGGCAGGTGCTGAGCACTTTTCGCCTTGTCTGAGGTCACAAAGACGGCCGCGCCCTTGGCCGCCAGGCTGTCGGCGGCCTCGGCAACCGACGGCTCGGAAGCATCGCGGGCGGCGAGCGCCAGCACCGGGAAATCAGGCCCGACCAGTGCCAGCGGGCCATGCATCACTTCGGCAGCACTATAGGCCTCGGCGTGCATGGCACAGGTTTCCTTGAACTTAAGCGCTGCTTCATTGGCGATGGCAGCGGACGGACCGCGACCTAGGATGAACAGCGATTTCGGCGTCTCAAGGGCGCTGGCCAGCGCCATCCAGTCGCAGGCGATCGCCTTGCGGAAATGTTCCGGCAAATGGGCGAGCGCCGCCAGCAACTTGTCGTCGCCGGTGCTATGCGCCATCAAAGCGAGGCCGGCGACGGCCGAATTGACGAAGGTCTTCGTCGCGGCGACGCTGCGTTCCGGGCCGGCCAGAATGTCGATCGCATAATCGGAGGCCCGCGCCAGCGGCGAATCGGCGGTGTTGGTGATGGCGACGGTCAGCGAACCGCCGGCTCTCGCGGCCTGCGCCATGGCGACGATGTCCGGGCTCTTGCCCGACTGCGAGATCGCCAGGCAAGCCGAGCCGCCGAGCTTGAGCTTGGCGCCATAGATCGAGGCGATCGATGGGCCGACCGAAGCGACGGCGAGGCTGGCGGTCAGTTCCACGGCATACTTCATGAAGGTGGCGGCATGGTCGGAGGAGCCGCGCGCCACGGTGACGACGAACTGCGGATCGCGCTCGCGAATGCCGCGCCCGGCCTCCGTCAGCACCGCTGCCGAGCCGTCGAGCAGGCGCGCGGTGGCCTCCGGGATCTCCTCGATCTCGCGCCGCATATGGGTGTCACCCTTTTGGCTGCTCGTCGCGCTCATGGCCGGCCCTCTTCGCCCGGCCCGCTCAGCCGGAGTTCGGCGACGAAATCATAGGCGTCGCCTCTGTAGATGGAGCGGGTGAATTCGATAACCTTGCCGCTCGCCAGATAGGAAATACGCTCGATGTGCAGCCCGGCAATGCCTGGCGGCACTTCGAGCAGGCGCGCGTCGTCGTCGCCGAGATTGGCCGCGGAGATGCGCTGCACCGCCCGCACCGGCCGGAAGCCGGTCGTTTCCAGCGCCGCATAGAGCGACGACCCAATTCCTGCCGGGTCCGGCAGCACGCTGGCCGACAGTGCGGCGCGTTCGATCGCCAGCGGCGTATCGTTGGCGATGCGCAGGCGCGCTACGCGTGCCACCAGCTCGTTCGACGACAGGCCAAGCACCATCATCTCGTCCGGCGAGGGCGCATAGAGGCCGCGATCGAGCCAGGCTGAACGGACAGCCATGCCGCGCCGCGCCATGTCCTCGGTGAAGGACGTCAGCCGCGACAGCGACTGCTCGACGCGCTCCATACGCGGCGCGACGAAGGTGCCGGAGCCGTGGCGCTGGACGAGGATGCCGCCCTTGACCAGGTCCTGCACCGCCTTGCGCACGGTGACGCGCGAAATGTCCGCCATGCTGGCGATGTCGCGCTCGGAAGGCAGCGCGTCGCCCGGTCCGATCAGGCCGCGATTGACCGCGTCCTCGATGCTCTTCCTGAGCTGCAGATAAAGCGGTGCGCCGCTTTGCGCCGAGTGTTTCAGGGTCGCGAAGATCTGGTCGGCGGCTTCGCTCATCGTGCCCCCTCCGCAGTCATCGAGAAGACACGAACCGCCATCTGCACCGCGCCGCCCAGCGCATCGTCGAGCGGCGGCTTCAGCAGCGCCCGGTAGCGCGCCGACAGGCGTGGTGCATAGAGCGGCGCCAGTCCGCCGAGCAAGCAGAGCGGATCGTTGCTGCCGAGATCGAGCACGCCAAGTGCGGCCTCGACATCGGCGACCGCCTTGTCGAGGATCCAGTTGGCGACGACATCGCCCTTTTCGGCATGCTCGAAGACCTTGGGCGCGAAGCCGCCGAAATCGCCCGGCTTGGCGTTGGTGGTGAACTCGACCAAATCCTCGGGATTGTTGCGGAAGATGGCGAGTATGGCCTGTGTCAGCCGCGATCCCTGGCGAATGCCGTCATAGGCGAGCAGCGTCTGTTCGAGCAGGTCGCGGCCGATGCGGGCGCCGCTGCCCTGGTCGCCGACCTGGAATCCCCACCCGCCGATGGCGCGCGACTTGCCTTGTCTGCGCGCCATGTAGGCGGTGCCGGTGCCGAGGATGGCCATGGCGCCGTCACCGGAGCCGACCGCGCCTTCCAGGGCGATCTCGGCGTCGGTCTCGACACGGCTGATGCTGAACGGCAGGATTGCTTCGAGCTGCTGCCTGTAGGTGCCGACATTGGCGCCGGCGAGGCCGAGGATGGCCGGGGTTTGCGGGATCATTTCGGGGTCTTGTCCGGCGGCGACAAAGGCCTGTTTTGCCGCCTCGACGATGTTGGCCCTGGCGCCGGTTAGATCGGTGCGGATGTTGGCCGCGCCACTCTTGGCGCGGCCGACGACGGTGCCGTCCACTGTTGCCAGGGCCGCCCTGCAGCTGGTGCCGCCGCCATCGATGCCAAGCACGAAATTCACGCGATTTCTCCTCCCGGCGGATAATACCAATAAAATACCAATAGCCAAGGATTAATTTCCGTTTCAAAAAGATTAAGCCGCATCTGGTTGAAAAACCTGCGTATTTTGCCCGAAAGCCAATTCCGAGGCAGGGAAATCGCTAATGCGTGTGGACAAGTGGTATTTTTTTGGTATGGTTTTCTGGATTGGAGGAAAGCGGATGGCCGAAACGCGCACCGAAGCGCTTCACCAGAATGCCGAGGGGCTGGACATCCAGGCCCCGGACGCCATCCTTTCCTCTTTGGCCAATGCGCAGATCGAGGCCGCCAAGGCGGTGCACGTCGCCATTTCTGCCATCGCCAAAGCAGCCGAAATCATCGCCAGCAGGCTGAACAACGGCGGCAAGCTCGCTTACGCGGCAGCCGGCAGCTCGGGCCTGATGGCGCTGGCCGATGCGCTGGAGCTGCCGGGTACCTTCGGCATTCAGCGCGACCGTATCGCCATCCTGATTGCCGGTGGCGACGATGCCTTCAAGACACTGGCCGGCGGACCGGAGGACGACACCGACGAAGCCTCGGCAGCGGTTGCCGCTGCCCGCATCGGCGAGGGCGACTGCCTGATCGCGGTCTCGGCCAGCGGCTCGACACCTTATGCGGTCAGAGCGATCGAGGACGCCAGACGCCGCGGCGCGGCAACCATCGCCATCGCCAATAACAAGGATGCGCCGCTGCTTCGGCTGGCCGATATCGCCATATTGCTCGAGACACCGCCGGAGCTGATCGCCGGCTCGACGCGCATGGGCGCCGGCACCGCCCAGAAGATCGCGCTCAACATGCTGTCGACGCTGGCCGCCATCCATCTTGGCCATGTGCATGACGGCTACATGGTCAACCTCATGGCCGACAACATCAAGCTGCGCGACCGCGCCGCACGCATCGTCGCCGCCATCAGCGGGCGCGACAGGGAGGATGCGGCGCGCCTGCTCGAGAAGAGCGGCGGCGGCGTCAAGACCGCCATTCTGCTCGCCGCCGGCGCCGCCAGCGCCGATGCGGCCGAGAAGATACTGGAAGGGACCGGCCAGAAGCTGCGCCCGGCGCTTTCCGCGATCGAGGGGAGCATGGGGCAGAAAGCCTCTGTTCTCAAAGCCGAACCTGAAAAAGGTCAACAGGGAGACTGAGCATGACAACGAAACTACTGACGGCACTTCTTCTTGGCACCAGCATTCTCGGCTCCGCCGGAATGGCTTATGCCCAGGATGTAACGCTCAACATCGAGAGCTGGCGCGGCGATGACCTCGCCATCTGGAAGGACAAGCTGATCCCGGCTTTTGAGGCCAAGAACCCCGGCATCAAGGTGGTGTTCGCGCCGTCGGCGCCGACCGAATATGACGCCGCGCTCGGCGCCAAGCTCGCCGCCGGCTCGGCGGGCGACCTGATCACCTGCCGACCGTTCGACAAGTCGCTGGAACTCTTCAAGAAGGGCAACCTCGCCGATATTTCGACGCTGCCCGGCATGGAGAATTTTTCCGACGTCGCCAAGGCCGCCTGGCAGACCGACGACGGCAAGGCGAGCTTCTGCGTGCCGATGGCTTCCGTCATCCACGGCTTCATCTACAACAAGGACGCCTTCGACCAGCTCGGCATCAAGGTGCCGACGACGACTGAGGAGTTCTACGCCGCGCTGGACAAGATCAAGGCCGACGGCACCTACATCCCGATGGCGATGGGCACCAAGGATCTCTGGGAAGCCGCGACCATGGGCTACCAGAACATCGGCCCGAACTACTGGAAGGGGGAGGAAGGCCGTCTGGCGCTGATCAAGGGCGAGCAGAAGCTGACCGACCCGCAGTGGGTAGCGCCGTTTGCCGAACTCGCCAAGTGGAAGCCCTATCTCGGCGACGGCTTCGAGGCGCAGACCTATCCTGACAGCCAGAACCTATTCACGCTCGGCCGTGCCGCCATCTACCCGGCCGGCTCTTGGGAGATCGCGCTGTTCAACACCCAGGCTCAGTTCAAGATGGGCGCATTCCCGCCGCCGGTGCAGAAGGCCGGCGACACCTGCTACATCTCCGACCATACCGACATCGGCATGGGCCTCAATGCGGCCTCGAAGAACGCGGGTGCGGCCAAGACCTTCCTGACATGGGTCGCCTCGCCGGATTTCGCCACCATCTACGCCAACGCGCTGCCGGGCTTCTTCAGCCTGAACAACACCCCTGTGAAGATGGAAGACCCACTGGCCCAGGAATTCGTTTCCTGGCGCGACAAGTGCAAGCCGACGATCCGTTCGACCTACCAGATCCTGGGGCGCGGTACGCCGAACCTCGAGAACGAGACGTGGGTTGAATCGGCCAACGTCATCAACGGCACGGTCACGCCGGAAGCTGCCGCCAAGAAGCTGCAGGACGGCCTCGACAGCTGGTACAAGCCGGCGAAGTAAGAGCCAAGGCAGAGCGCTGCGATCTCCCCCCTTGAGGGGGAGATGTCGCCGAAGGCGACAGAGGGGATTGGTGGAGGCAGGCTGCGACCTGATCGTTGCTGGAAAGCACGGTCGATACCACGATGGCGCACTGCCTTGGCCGACCTCACCCGCCTCGCTCCGCGAGGCACCCTCCCCTCAAGGGGGAGGGATGCGCCGCGCCCCTTGGCGGCAATTGCAAGAACCTGATCGGCGGGGACCGAACGCATGGCCGCAGCACCGAAACGACCGTTCCGCTGGCATATCGTCGTCTTCCTGGCGCCGGCGGTGCTGGTCTATACGGCGATCATGATCCTGCCGCTGGCCGGCACGCTGCAGCTCGCGCTGTTCCGCAACATCAACCAGTCCCAGGTTTTCGTGGGGCTGGACAACTTCCGCACGCTGTTCGGCGACCCTAACTGGTCCGTGGGCTTCTGGAATGCGCTGAGGAACAATGTCTGGTTCTTCATCATCCACATGGTGGTGCAGAACCCGATCGGTGTGCTTCTGGCGGCGCTGCTGTCCAGCCCGAGGCTGAGATTCTCGGCGTTCTACCGTACGGCGATCTTCGTCCCCACGATCCTGTCCTTCGTCATCGTTGGCTTCGCCTGGAAGCTGATCCTGTCGCCGCTCTGGGGCGTGGCGCCGAATCTGATGGATCTTGTCGGCCTGAAAAGCCTGTTCACGCCGTGGCTGGGCAAGGAGCAATTTGCGCTGACCACGCTCAGCCTGATCTCGGTGTGGCAGTTCGTCGGCATCCCGATGATGCTGATCTACGCTGCGCTGCTGTCCATCCCTGAGGAGGTGATCGAAGCGGCCGAATGCGACGGCATATCAGGCATGTCGCAGTTCTGGAAGATCAAGCTGCCGCTGATCCTGCCGTCGATCGGCATCATCTCGATCCTGACCTTCGTCGGCAATTTCAACGCCTTCGACCTGATCTACACCGCGCAAGGCGCGCTGGCCGGGCCGAATTATTCGACCGACATTCTCGGCACCTTCCTCTACCGCGCCTTCTTCGGTTTCCAGCTGCAGATCGGCGATCCCAACATGGGCGCGGCGATCGCCACGATGATGTTCCTGATCATCCTTGGCGGCGTCTGCGTCTACCTCTTCCTCGTCCAGACGCGCCTGCGTCGCTACCAGTTTTAGGGGGCCAGACATGAGCACGGCAACCCACTCCCTGCCCCGCACCCTCGGCGCCCATGCGGTGCTGTTGACCTACACGGTGATCGCACTGTTTCCGGTGATCATCGTCATCATGAATTCGTTTAAATCCCGCGCGGGTATCTTCGGCGCGCCGCTGACGCCGCCGACCCCGAAAACCTTCGACCTGATCGGCTACACCACCGTCATCGGCCAGGGCGACTTCATCCACTATTTCCAGAACAGCCTTGTCGTCACCGTCGCCTCGCTGTTCTTCGTGCTGCTGTTCGGCGCGATGGCCGCTTTCGCGCTGTCGGAATATCGCTTCCGCGGCAATTCGCTGATGGGGCTTTACCTGGCGCTCGGCATCATGATCCCGATCCGCCTCGCCACCGTCGCCATCCTGCAGCTGATGGTGACGAGCGGGCTGGTCAACACGCTGACGGCGCTGATCCTGGTTTATACGGCGCAGGGCCTGCCGCTCGCCGTCTTCATCCTGTCGGAGTTCATGAAGCAGGTATCCGACGATCTGAAGAATGCCGGGCGCATCGACGGTCTGTCCGAATACACCATCTTCTTCCGGCTGGTGCTGCCGCTGGTCCGGCCATCGATGGCGACGGTCGCGGTCTTCACCATGATCCCGATCTGGAACGATCTGTGGTTCCCGTTGATCCTGGCGCCGTCGGAGGAGACCAAGACGGTGACGCTCGGCGCCCAGCTATTCCTCGGCCAGTTCGTCACCAACTGGAACGCTATCCTGGCCGCACTGTCGCTGGCGATCATGCCGGTGCTGATCCTCTACGTCATCTTCTCGCGGCAACTGATCCGCGGCATTACTTCGGGAGCGGTCAAGTGAGCGCCGAAAAACCCCTTCGCGTCGTCGTCGCCGGGCTTGGCAATATGGGCCGCAGTCATGCGCTGGCCTATCACACCAATCCGGGGTTTGAGATCGCGGCGCTGATCAACCGTTCGGACGTGCCGCTGCCGGCCGGGCTTTCCGCGTATGATATCAGGCGCTCCTTCGACGAGGCGCTGCGCGACGAAAGCCCCGATGTCGCCTGCATCGCCACCTATTCCGACAGCCATGCCGACTATGCGGTGAGGGCATTCGAGGCCGGCTGCCATGTCTTTGTCGAAAAGCCGCTGGCGACGACGGTGGCGGATGCCAAACGCGTCGTCGCGGCTGCCAGGGCCAACGGCAGAAAACTGGTGATCGGCTACATCCTGCGCCATCACCCTTCCTGGATCAGGCTGATCGCCGAGGCGCGGAAGCTCGGCGGCCCTTACGTGTTCCGCATGAACCTCAACCAGCAATCCTCAAGCCATAGCTGGGAGACGCACAAGCAATTGATGCGCACGACATCGCCGATCGTCGATTGCGGCGTGCATTATCTCGACGTGATGCTGCAGATCACCGACGCCCGGCCGGTCGAGGTGCGCGGCATGGGGCTGAGGCTGACCGACGAGATAGCGCCCACGATGTACAATTACGGTCACCTGCAGGTGCTGTTCGACGACGGCTCGGTCGGCTGGTACGAGGCCGGCTGGGGGCCGATGATCTCGGAGACAGCCTTCTTCGTGAAGGACGTGATCTCGCCCAATGGCTGCGTGTCGATCGTCATGAAAGAGGGCGTCAAATCCGACGACATCGACACCCATACCAAGACCTCGACCATCCGCCTGCACAGTGCGGCGACCGACGCGGACGGCAAGTTCGCCAAGCCGGATGAGACACTGTCGATGGAAGGCGAACCCGGCCATCAGGATCTCTGCGACCTCGAACAGGCTTTTCTGCTCAGAGCGGTCCGCGAGGATCTGGACCTCACCCGCCATATGGACGACGCGGTGAAGTCGCTCGCCGTCTGCCTTGCCGCCGACGAGAGCGTTCGCAGCGGCGCCCCAATCAGACTCTAGACCAGTCAAACTCTAGAACAGGAACGAAGCCGTGGGCTCGCTGAACATCGAGAATGTGAAGAAGGCTTTTGGGCCGGTCGAGGTGCTGAAGGGCATCAACCTCGAAGTGACCGATGGCGAATTCGTCGTCTTCGTCGGCCCCTCCGGCTGTGGCAAGTCGACTCTGCTCAGGGTCATCGCCGGGCTGGAGGATTCGACCTCGGGCCGCGTGGTCATCGACGGGGCGGACGTCTCCGCAACCCCGCCGGCCAAACGCGGCATCGCCATGGTGTTCCAGACCTACGCGCTCTACCCGCATCTGACGGTGAAGAACAATATGGGACTTGGCCTCAAGCAGGCGGGCACGCCGGCGGCCGAGATCGACCGCCGCATCGGCATCGCTTCCTCGATGCTGTCGCTGGAGCCCTATCTCGCAAGGCGGCCGGCCGAGCTTTCCGGCGGCCAGCGCCAGCGCGTCGCTATCGGCCGTGCCGTGGTGCGTGAGCCCAAGCTTTTCCTGTTCGACGAGCCGCTATCCAACCTCGATGCAGCACTGCGCGTCAACACCAGGCTGGAGATCGCGCAATTGCACCGCCGGCTGAAGGCGACGATGATCTATGTCACCCACGACCAGGTCGAGGCGATGACGCTGGCCGACAAGATCGTCGTGCTCAACGCCGGAAAGATCGAGCAGATCGGCGGACCGATGGAGCTTTATAATTCGCCGGCGAATGAGTTTGTCGCCGGCTTCATCGGCTCACCGAAGATGAATTTCGTCGACGGCGCCAGGCTTGGCGAGACGGCGAAGACCATCGGCGTCCGTCCCGAGCATTTGACCGTCGATGCGAGATCCGGCGCCTGGAAAGGCACGGTCGTCCATGCCGAGCATCTCGGCGCCGACACCAACCTTTATCTCGACTGCGAGAAGGCCGGGCTGATCACCGTGCGCATTTTTGGCGTCTACAACGCCGAGCCTGGTGCTACGCTTTATGCGACGCCGGATCCGGCAAAGACGTACCGGTTCGGGGCGGATGGGAAGGTGTTGAAGTAGCGGGTGCCGACTCCCCTTCTCCCCTTGTGGGAGAAGGTGGCCGAGCGAAGCTCGGTCGGATGACGGGGGTTGGAAGGATCGCTACGCTGAAGGCGTAAGCGACTAAAATCCTTCGATGTTTTCTCGCCGCGTTTCTTCCAGAACCCCTCATCCGTCTCGGCGCTGCGCGCCGATCCACCTTTCTCCCACAAGGGAGAAGGAAGAGCGCCTATACGTCCGCCTTGAACGTCTGCCTCTGCATGCCCAGTCCTTCGATGCCGAGCTCCACAACGTCGCCGGCCTTCAGGAAGACCGGTGGCTTCATGCCGAGGCCGACGCCGGGCGGCGTGCCGGTCGAGATGATGTCGCCCGGATGCAGCGACATGAACTGGCTGAGATAGGAAACCAGGTAGGCGACGCCATAGACCATGGTCTTGGTCGAGCCGTTCTGCATCGTCTTGCCGTTGACCTTCAGCCACATCGGGATGTTCTGCGGGTCTTTCACCTCGTCCTTGGTCACCAGCCACGGGCCGATCGGCCCGAATGTGTCGCAGCTTTTGCCCTTGGTCCACTGGCCCTGCCGTTCGGCCTGGAAGGCCCGTTCGGACACGTCGTGTGCGACGCAATAGCCGGCGACATAGTCCAGCGCCTCGGCCTCGGTGACATATTTCGCGGTCTTGCCGATAACCACGCCTAGCTCGACCTCCCAATCGGTCTTCACAGAGCCGCGCGGGATCAGCACGTCGTCGTCCGGTCCAACGATGGCCGAGCTCGCCTTCATGAAGATGATCGGCTCCGGCGGCACCGTGGCGCCGGTCTCGGCGGCATGGTCGGAATAGTTCAGGCCGATGCAGATGAACTTGCCGGTCCCGGCGACGCAGGCGCCAATGCGCGGCTTGCCGGGAACCGCCGGCAGCGATTTCGGATCGAGCTTCGACAATGTCTCAAGCGATGCCGGGTCGAGCGCCTTGCCGGCAATGTCGGTGACATGGGCGGAGAGGTCACGGATCGTCCCATCCGCATCGAGCAGGCCGGGGCGTTCGCTCCCCGCCTCGCCATAGCGCAGCAGTTTCATAGAATTCTCTCCTTGATTGAGGTGAGCTTAAATCGACCAGCCACCGTCGATA
The DNA here is from genome assembly GCF_003997375.1 of Mesorhizobium sp. M5C.F.Ca.IN.020.29.1.1. NCBI lineage: Bacteria > Pseudomonadati > Pseudomonadota > Alphaproteobacteria > Hyphomicrobiales > Phyllobacteriaceae > Mesorhizobium > Mesorhizobium sp. M5C.F.Ca.IN.020.29.1.1. The sequence continues at coordinate 21,132 of NZ_RZSW01000023.1, forward strand.
TTATAAGCCTGCCCCGACGTATAGGTGGCGCCGGCCAGATAGACGGCGAGATCGGCGATTTCCTCGGGCGTGCCGAGGCGGCCCATCGGCTGGCGGGCGATGAAGGCAGCGCGGGCCGCCTCGTAGTCGCCCTGCGCGTGCATGCGGTCCTGCAGCGACGGGCTTTCGACCGTGCCCGGGCAGATGGCGTTGCAGCGTATGCCCTTGCCGACATAATCGGCGGCAATCGATTTGGTCAGGCCGATGACGGCCGCCTTGGTCAGGCCGTAGACGAAGCGGTTGGGCACGCCCTTGGTCGAGCCCGCCAACGACGCCATGTTGATGATCGAGCCGTCGCCGCGCTCCAGCATGCCGGGCAGCACGGCGCGGATGGTGCGGATCATCGAGCGGACATTGAGATCCAAAGCAAAGTCGAGATCGGCGTCCTTCATCTCGAGGATCGAGCCCGAATGGACGAAGCCGGCGCAGTTGAACAGCACATCGACGGCGCCGATCTCGGCGAAGGCCGACGTCACGGCCTCGTCGTTCAGCACGTCGAGCTTGCGGGTCTTGATGCCAGCCGTCTTGCCAAGTTCGGCTAGCATCACCTCATTGATGTCGGTGGCATGGACGACAGCGCCCGCCCTGGCGAAAGCCAGCGCGCTCGCACGGCCGATGCCTTGTGCCGCCGCTGTGACGACAACGATCTTGCCGGCCAGATCCGCCATGCTTTTCTCCTCTGTGGCCGCCGGTTCTTACTGGCACGCGGCCAAGGCGCAATGTGCCAGATAGGCACTATCATGCCGCCTGTATTGCTGTTAGCTTAGGGGCAAATGTTTTTTCTCGGTAAAGAACATCTTTTGTGCCGTCAAGCCCGAACGCTTCTAGTCCGACGCCGCGCGAATGGCGACCGTTCAGTCGCCGTAAGGCACCCAGACGTTTTTAACCTCGACGGCACGGCGCAGAAAGGCATCGCCGGCGGCCTCGGTCGACGCCCAGTCGAGGCTGCGGCCGTTGCCGGTCCAGACGCGCTTGAGATTGCCGACGGACTCGGCTTCGGCGTTGGCACAGGTCTCGGCATCGGCGAACACCCAGAGCCCGTCGACATCGTCGTGCCTGGCCAGCACGCCGGTGAGCTCGGCGCTGCGGCCGGTTACGATGTTGATGGCGCCGGCCGGAACGTCGGAATATTCGATGATCTGATAGAGATCGGTGGCAAGCAGCGGATACTTTTCCGATGGCAGCGCGACGACGGTGTTGCCCATGGCGAGCGCCGGCGCGGCCAGCGAGATCAGGCCGAGCAGGGGCGCATTGTCGGGTGCCACGATGCCGACGACGCCGACCGGCTCATGCAGTGCCAAAGTGACGGCGCGGGCCGGCGGCTGGTGGACGCGGCCCTCGAACTTGTCGGCCAAGCCGGCATAGAGGAACAGCCGCTCGATCGACAGCTCGACTTCTTCGCGCGCCGCCTTCGCGGTGGCGCCGGTCAGCTCTGTGAGACGCGCCGCAAACTCGTCGGCACGGCCGGACAGGTTTTCGGCCAGATAGTAAAGCACCTGGCTGCGGTTGTAGGCGGTCGCCTCCGGCCAGCCCTTGCAGCCACGTGCAGCCGCGACGGCATCACGGACATCCTTGCGGCTGCCGAGACCGACCTCGCCGGCAAGCTTGCCCTTGGCGCTGGCGACGGCAAGCGAATAATTGCCGTCCGGCCTGACCTGCTTGCCGCCGATGAACAGCTTTGCCGTGCGATCGATAGTGTCGCCTTCCGCCTGCTCGACAGGCTGTGTCGTAGCCACTGCCGGCTTGATGGCCGGGCCGAGCGGCAGTTTTGCCGAGAGATATTCGAACATGCCCTCGCGCCCGCCTTCGCGGCCAAAACCGCTCTCGCGGTAGCCGCCGAAGCCGCAGGCGGCGTCGAACATGTTGGTGCCGTTGACCCAGACGACGCCGGCCTTCAATTGCGGCGCGACGTGCAGGGCGAGGTTGACGTTCTCGCTCCACACCGAGGCGGCCAAGCCGTAGCGCGTGTTGTTGGCGAGCTCGACCGCTTCCTCGGTGTTGCGGAAGGTCATTGTCGCCAGCACCGGGCCGAACACCTCCTCCTGCGCCAGGATGTTGGCCGGCGAAACGCCTGTCGCCAGCGTCGGCAGATGGTAATAGCCGGAAGCCGGCAGCGCCACATCCGGCTGCCAGCAGACGGCGCCCTGCTTGGCCCCTGCGGCGACCAGCCCCTTGACGCGGTCGAGCTGGGTCAAGTCGACCAGCGGCCCGATATCGGTGTTCTTGTCGAGCGGGCTGCCGACGCGCAGCCGGCTCATCCGCGTCTTGACCTTGGCGATGAAGGCTTCGGCGACGCCTTCCTGGACCAGCAGGCGCGAGCCGGCACAGCAGACCTGGCCCTGGTTGAACCAGATGCCGTCGACCAGTCCCTCGACGGCGCTGTCGAGATCGGCGTCCTCGAAGACGACGAAGGCCGACTTGCCGCCAAGTTCCAGCGACAATTTCTTGCCCGATCCGGCAGTGGCTTTGCGGATGATCTTGCCGACCTCGGACGAGCCGGTGAAGGCGATCTTCTGGATGCCGGGATGATTGACGATTGCCGCACCCGCCTCCGGCCCGCCGTGGACGATGTTGACGACGCCCTTCGGCACGCCTGATCGTTCGCAGATCTCGGCGAACAGGATGGCGGTGAGCGGCGTGAACTCGGCCGGCTTGAGCACCACGGTGCAGCCGGCGGCCAGCGCCGGCGCGATCTTCCAGGCCAGCATCAAGAGCGGGAAATTCCACGGGATGATCTGGCCGACGACGCCGACGCCCTTCTGATCCGGAAAATCCTTGTCCAGAGCCTGCGCCCAGCCGGCATGGTGGATGAAATGGCGGATGGCCAGCGGCACGTCGATGTCGCGGCTTTCGCGGATCGGTTTGCCGTTGTCGATCGATTCCAGCACCGCGAACAGCCGCTGGTGGCGCTGCATGGCGCGGCCGATGGCGTAGAGCGCTTTGGCTCGGCTGTAGCCGGAGCTGGCGCTCCATCTCGGCAGCGCTTTTGTGGCGGCCGAAACCGCCGCATCGATATCGGCAGCACCGGCATCCGAGACCTTGGCCAGCAATTTGCCGGAGGCGGGATCGCTGGTGTCGAAAGTCTTGCCGCCGCTGGCCGCCTTCCAGTCGCCGCCGATGAACAGCGCTTTGGAAAAATCGCGCGCAGCAAGCCACGCATCGGCCTCATTGCGGGCCTCCGGCGCCGGACCGTAGTCCATGGCATGATAGCGTTCGAGAATGTTCACGGAGCGCTCCTCTTCAGCGAGGCAGGCGATCCTTCGCGCCCCCCTCTGTCCTGCCGGACATCTCCCCCACAAGGGGGGAGATCGGACTTCATGTTTGGCTGCGGCCATTCTGCAACGTCAGCAGTTGGCGAAATCGCCGATGACAGCCAATCTCCCCACGAGTGGGGAGGACAGAGGGGGGCGCGACGGAACTCTACGTTCAAAGCTAGGTCCGCCCTACGCCATCGCGTGGCGATGATTGGCCGAATAGTGACCGGTCAGATGGTGTTCGAGCTGGCGCTCGATGTCGGTCAAAAGGCTCGACGCGCCGAAGCGGAACAGGTCCGGCTCCAGCCATCGCCGTCCCAGTTCTTCCTTCATCAGCACCAGCCAGTCGAGCGACGCCTTTGCCGTGGATATGCCGCCGGCCGGCTTGAAGCCGATGAGATAGCCGGTTTCCTCGAAATAGGCGCGGATGGCGCGCACCATGGCAAGGCCGACGGGCAGCGTCGCGTTGACGCTTTCCTTGCCGGTCGAGGTTTTGATGAAATCGGCGCCCGCCATCATCGCCACCATCGACGCCAGCATGACGTTGCGCAGCGTGGCGAGATCGCCGGTACCGAGAATGACCTTGAGATGCGCCTCGCCGCAGGCGGCGCGCATCGCAACGATCTCGTTATAGAGTTCCTGCCATTTCGCTCCGAAGACCAGGCCGCGCGGAATGACGACGTCGATCTCGTCGGCGCCCTCGCTCACCGAAGCTTCGATCTCCTGCAGACGCGTCGACAGCGGGGTGAGGCCGTGCGGGAACGCAGTGGATACGGCGGCGACATGGATGCCGCTGCCGCGCAGCGCATCGACGGCGGTGGCGACGAAGGGATGATAGACGCAGACCGCCGCCGGGCGGATCTTTTCACCTGTAATGCCGAGACCTTCGACGATGTCGCGGCGGAACGGATTGACCGCCTTGGCGCAGAGCCGGCGCACGCGCTCGTCGGTGTCGTTCGAGTTCAGCGTGGTCAGGTCCATGCAGGCGACGGCGCGCAGCAGCCAGGCGGCCTGGTTGTCGGCCTTGATCGAGCGTCGTTTGGTCAGACTGGCGACACGCCGTTCCAGCGCCGAGCGGTTGACGCTGCGCATCGATTCCATGAAGCCGAGATCGAGCTTCATGCCGGGGTTGCGGGCAATGCCGTGCGCTTGCGACACCGGCGCGTTGGCGGCGGTGCGCGCCGGCAGCGGCGTGACCTTGGGCGCGCCCAACCTGTCGGCACCGAGATCGGCCTCGCGGATTGTGCTGCTCATCTCCTGCCCCTTTGTTCAGCGACGTCCACCGAGAATAGCCCGCGAAGCAGCGCTTCACGAGTCCTTCAAGCGGTCATAGTTGAAAAAGGCCGCGAAAGCAGCAGATTTTTGACCGTATGGTCAAACCCGCTTGAGGCGGGCGCCGAAGCGCCCCGCCGTCTCAGCCGACGAAGGCGCGCTCGACGACGAAGCTCGCCGGATGATGCAGCGAGCCTTCCTCGAAGCCGAGGCTTTCGGCCAGTTCCTTGACATCCCTAAGCATATGCATCGAGCCGCAGATCATTATTCGGTCGGTCTCGGGGTCGAGCTTGTCGATGCCGAGATCGGTATAGAATTTTCCCGAACCGATCAGCGCGGTGATGCGGCCCATGCGCTTGGAGGTTTCGCGCGTCGTCGAATTGTAGAGCGTGACGCGGCCACCGGTCAGCTCGCCGATCAGGGGGTCGTTCTCCAGCTCTGCAACCAGCTCCTGGCCGTAGGTGAGTTCGGCATTGTCGCGGCAAGTGTGGGTCAGGATCACCTGCTCGAATTTTTCATAGGTGTCTGGATCGCGCAGCAGGCTGGCGAAGGGCGCGATGCCGGTGCCTGTCGAGATCATGAACAGGCGCTTGGCCGGGGTCAGCGCGTCGACCACCAGCGTGCCGGTCGACTTCTGCCGCATGATGACGGTGTCGCCGATCTGGATCTTCTGCAGTTGCGAGGTCAGCGGGCCGTCCGGCACCTTGATCGAAAAGAATTCCAGTTCGTCGTCCCAGGCAGGGCTGGCGATCGAATAGGCGCGGAACACCGGTTTCTCGGCGTTTGGCAGGCCGATCATGACGAATTCGCCGGAGCGGAAACGCAGCGATTGCGGCCGGGTGATGCGGAACGAAAACAGCCGGTCGGTATAGTGCTTCACCGAGACGACGGTTTCGGCATAGACATTGGCCGGTATAGGAAACTGCAGCGGCCGGGCGCCGGCGGTGTTGAGCGTTGATATGGTGTTCATCAAACCTAACCTTCTGGCCAACCCGAGGGCGCTGACGCCAAACCTTCTCCTGCGCGCCCGAACCGATCAGGTCCCGGCGTGCCCGTTTGCACGGTAAGCTCTTGTGTCCCGAATTTATTAGTATACAAATG
>NZ_RZSW01000240.1:0-8913 GCF_003997375.1 Mesorhizobium sp. M5C.F.Ca.IN.020.29.1.1
GCACGCGATGTTTCAGTTCGAGCCGTTCCGGTACGCTTTCCTGGATGAAATCGGCATCGGCGACGGCATCGGCGATGGTCTTGGCAAAGGTCAGTTTGCCCTCTTTTGGGAGGCCGTCGGGCAGCATCTGTTTGTAGGCGCGGCGCGCGCCTTTCATCACTTCGCCGACCTTGCGCGAAGCTTCCGGGTCGGGATCGAAAATCGACACGTCGATGCCATTCAAGAGCAGCCGCGCTACCCAGCCGGCGCCGATGACGCCGCCGCCGATTGCAGCTGCCTTGGTGATGATGCTCATGCGGAGGCTCCGGTTCTTGTCCTGGCTATTTCCAGATCGATCAGGGGCACGCGCTCGCCGGCGCGGATCACGGTGGGGTCATAGGCCCTGCGGGCAAACACTTCGAGCACGATGGGCCGGAAGAAATCGATCGGCAGCGTCTCGTAATCCGGATCGAAGCTCGACTGGTCCCAGCGCTCGCAGAACTGGTCGCAATCGTCGAAATAAAGATGGCCGGCGAAACGGTCGCGGGCATGGGGATTGCCGCCGAGATGGTGGGCGTAATAGAGGCGCTGGAAGTCACCGTGCTTTTCCACCACCCAGGTGCACTGCTCGCGCACGAAGGGTTTTAGGATCGAAGCTGCATATTCGTCGTGATTGTAGGGTGCGTAGATGTCGCCGATGTCGTGCAGTAGCGCGCAGGCGATCCAGTCGGTGTCGGCGCCGTCGCGCCATGCGCGCGTCGCCGCCTGGAGCGAATGGCCGAGCCGCGTGATCTTGTAGCCGGACAAGCCTTCGTCGAGCTGGACAAGCGCATCAAGCAGCCGTTCCCCGGTCTTCGCCGCATAGTCGATCTCGTGCTCGGTGAGGAACGCGTAGTCGTCGCGGTCGCCGTCCTTCATGGCGGTGAATTTCACGGTCTTCATCGGCGGCTCCTCCCTACCGATTCCCTGTTCAAAGCGGCGCGCGCTTCGTCAAATTGAGCTTCTTGCGCACCTCGTCCGGGCCGATGACCCTTGCGCCCATGTTCGACACGATGCTGACCGCCCGCTCGACCAGCTGCGCATTGGTCGCCAGCACGCCCTTGTCGAGCCAGAGATTATCCTCGAGCCCGACGCGGACATTGCCGCCGGCCAGCACCGCGGCGGCGGCATAGGCCATCTGGTTGCGGCCGATGGAGAAGGCCGACCAATTCCAGCTCGACGGCACATTGTTGACCATCGCCATGAAGGTGTTGAGATCATCGGGAGCGCCCCATGGCACGCCCATGCACAATTGCACGAGAGCATCCGGATCCAGCACCTTTTCCTCGACGAGCTGCTTGGCAAACCAGAGATGCCCGGTGTCGAAGGCCTCGATCTCCGGCTTGACGCCGAGCGCCGTCATCATGCCACCCATGGCGCGCAGCATGCCGGGCGTATTGGTCATGACATAGTCGGCTTCGGCGAAATTCATCGTCCCGCAGTCGAGCGTGCAGATTTCCGGCAGGCACTGGCGCACATGTTCCACGCGGTTGGTCGCGCCGCCCATATCGGTGCCTTTCTCGTTGAGCGGTAGGGGATTCTCCGGCGAACCGAACACCATGTCGCCGCCCATGCCGGCGGTCAGGTTCAGCACCACGTCGACATCTGCAGCACGGATGCGCTCGGTTACTTCGCGATAGAGCTGCACGTCGCGCCGTGGCTTGCCGGTTTCGGGGTCGCGCACATGGCAGTGGACGATCGCCGCGCCCGCTTTTGCCGCATCGATGGCCGAATCGGCAATCTGCTTGGGCGAACGGGGCACATGCGGGCTACGGTCCTGCGAGCTGCCGGACCCGGTCACGGCACAGGTAATGAAAACCTCACGGTTCATCGTCAGCGGCATGGACTTTCCTCCCAACCAGCGCAGACGGCCCAATCAAACATGGGCCTGATCGAACAGACGGCAACAATGCCTGACTTGCCGGAAACTGTTTTGCGTTTTACGAAGATCGCATGATGAAAAACGAAAAGCCTTCGATCTTTCGCGCCGAACGCTCGACGCTCAAGGCAACGCTTCTGATATTTTCCGGGTCGTCGATCATGTGCGTGGCATCGGCGGTCGATCCGCTGCGCGCCGCCAACCGTATTGCCGGCGAGACGCTGTTCGATTTCAGGCTGGTTTCGGTGACCGGCGAAGCGCCGGTCACCACATGCGGCCTGCCGGTTGCGGTCAGTGGCCGCTTCGATGCGGCGGATATAACCGATATGCTTGTCGTCGTCGCCGGTTTCGGTACGCAGAACTATTCCACATCGGCTCTGCTTGCCGGCCTGCGCCGGGCGGCGCGCGCCGCACGCGCCTGCGGCGGTGTCGAAGCCGGCACCTGGCTGGTGGCGCGCGCCGGCCTGCTGGAAGGACGCAGCGCCACCACGCATTGGGAGGACATGGAAGATTTTTCGTCGGCCTTTCCAGGCGTCGATGTGCGCCCCGACCGCTATGTCATCGACGGGCCGGTCTTCACCTCGGGCGGCGCTTCGCCGACCTTCGACCTGATGCTGCATCTGATCCGCACGCGGCTCGGCATGGCTGTCGCGCTCGACGTGGCAAGTGTCTTCATCTACGATCAGGCGCGCGCCGCGACCGACGCGCAGCCGCTTGTCTCGCTCGGCCGACTCGACGGCTACGATCCCAGGCTGGCGCAAGCCATCCGGCTGATGGAAGCCCATGTCGACCAGCCGTTGACCATTGCCGCGGTGGCGAAGCGCGCCGGGGTGACGGCGCGAACGCTGGAGAGCATCTTTCGCAAGTCGATCGGCGAGACGCCGGGCGCCTATTATCTCAGGCTGCGGCTGGGTGCCGCGCGCCGGCTGGTGATCGACACGCGGGTGGCCATGGCCGATATTGCCGGGCGAACAGGATTCTCGTCCGCCGCGGCATTTTCCAGGGCGTTTTCAAGAGCTTTCGGCGAAGCGCCGGTCAGGCTGCGTAAGGGATAGTCGGGATTAGGCAGCGTCCTGGCGGTCGCTTTTGCCGTCGATGTGCGAGCGCATCTGTCTCGCAAGATGGGTCTCAAAGCGGCTGGCGACCGCGCGATCCCATTCGTTTGCACTGCGCGCACCGTGCTTCGGATGCGGCAGCGCCATCAGCCGGTCGATGATCGATCCGGCCTCGCCAGATGAGAGCAGGGCGTCGATTTCGCGTTCGTGCTGCATATCGTTTCGCCTCCTTCTTTCTGTTCCCGCCACGGACCACATATACGAGATTCGTGACGGCTGTTTGAAGGCAAGAGCGAGGCGATTGAGGGGCGGTGCGAGGCAAAACCTTGTCGTCAGTTCCGTCCCCGCGCAAAGCTGTTCCGGACGGCGGGTCGGTCAAGAGACCCGCCGGTGCGACACCTCAGACATACCGGTTGACGATATTCTCGAGCAGTTCCTGGCGGCCGGATCGAGGCTGCGGCTCGATCTTGTTCTTGACGACGCGTTCGGTGATCTCCTCCAGCGTCCTCTTGCCGGCAAGCATCGCCTTGGCCTCAGCCGAGTTCCAGCCGGCATAGCGCTCGGCCAGCGGTCCCGACAGCGCCTTGTCCTCGACCATGCGCGCCGCAGCCTTGAGGCCGCGTGCACAGCAATCCATGCCGCCGATATGGCCAATCAGCAGATCCTGCGGGTCGAGCGACTGGCGCCGCAACTTGGCGTCGAAATTGGTGCCGCCGGACTTGAAGCCGCCAGCCTGCAGGACCTGGTAATAGGCCAGCGCCATCTCCGGCACATTGTTAGGGAACTGGTCGGTGTCCCAGCCCGACTGGTAGTCGTTGCGGTTCATGTCGATCGAGCCGAAGATGCCGAGCGCACTGGCCAACGCCAGTTCATGCTCGAAGGAATGGCCGGCCAGGATGGCATGGCCCTGCTCGATGTTGAGCTTGACCTCCTTCTCCAGCCCGAAGCGTTTCAGGAAGCCGTAGACCGTGGCGACGTCATAGTCGTACTGGTGTTTTGTCGGCTCCTGCGGCTTCGGCTCGATCAGAATGGTGCCCTTGAAGCCGATGCGGTGCTTATAATCGACGACCAGGTTGAGGAAGCGGCCGGCCTGTTCCTGTTCGCGGGCAAGGTCGGTGTTGAGCAGCGTCTCATAGCCCTCGCGGCCGCCCCACAGCACATAGTTCTCGCCGTTCAGCCGCTTGGTGACATCGATGCAGTGTTTCACCGTCGCTGCCGCATAGGCAAAGACATCCGGATCGGGATTGGTGGCGGCACCCGCCATGAAGCGGCGGTTGGAGAACAGGTTGGCCGTGCCCCAAAGCAGCTTGACCCCAGTCTGCTTCATCTTCGACGCAAAGTAATCGGCGATCTCATCGAGGCGCGCGGCACTTTCGGAAAAATCTTTTCCTTCCGGCCGCACATCGGCATCGTGGAAGCAGAAGTAGGGGGCACCGAGCAGCGCAAACATGTCGAAGGCGGCATCGGCCTTGAGCTTGGCCAGCTCCATCGTGTCGGTGCCGCCGGCCTCGGCGAACCATGGCCGCTCAAAGGTCTGGCCGCCGAACGGATCGCCGCCCGGCCAGGCGAATGAATGCCAGTAGGCGACGGCAAAGCGCAGATGGTCTTCCAGCCGCTTGCCGGCGACAATTTCGTCGGGATTGTAGAACCGGTAGGCCAGCGGATTGGTCGAATCCGGCCCCTCATATTTGATCTTCTGGATGTCGCCGAAAAAGCCGCTGGTCATGATTGTCTGTCCTCTCGCATGGTCCTGTCCTGATTACCTCAGGCGTAATTGGTTTCGCATTGGCGTTGGATGAAAACGGTCATGTCAAAGCCCCTCAACAAAGGAGACAGACCATGACCGACCTCAACACGATCGCCGAAAACTACATCACTGCCTGGAACGAGAGCGACGCCGTGCGCCGGCAAACCTTGCTCAAGGCGGCCTTCACCGAGGACGTCAGCTACCGCGATCCGATCATGCAGGGCGACGGCCATGACGGCGTCGACGCACTGATCGAAGGCGTCCAGCAGCGTTTTGCCGGCTTCCGGTTTTCGCTGAAGGGCAAGCCGGACGGATTTGGCGACACGATCCGCTTCTCGTGGAATCTCGGGCCGGAAGGCACGGATTCGGTCATCGAAGGCACCGACATCGGCGTCATCGAGAATGGCCGCCTGAAGAGCGTCACCGGCTTTCTCAACAAGGTTCCGGCACAGTGAGGTCATCTCAGGCCTCGGCGGGGGTGGGAAACCACTCACGCCGTGGCGGCCTTGATGGCTGGGTAAAGCAAGCGGTAGCGTTGATAGGCATCCGCATAGGCATTGCTTAGCGCGGCGACCGGCTCGATAGTGGCATCGGTGGCCGGCGCCGTGCACACTCTGAGCGGATCGGCGCCCGTCGCCGCGATCATGCCGAGTCGCGCCGCACCGAAGGCAGCGCCGAAATCGCCATCGGCCGGGATGTCGACGGGCAGGCCGAGCGCGGTGGCGATTGCCTTCAGCCAATAGCGCGAGCGCGAGCCGCCGCCGATCGCCGTCACCCGCGTCAGCGTCGTGCCGGCCGTGGCCAAGGCCTCGAGACTGTCGCGGAAGGCGAAAGCCACACCTTCGACTACCGCCTGGGTCAGCACAGCGCGGCTCGATTCATGCGCAAGCCCGGTGAACGCGCCGCGGATGGCCGAGTCATTGTGCGGCGTACGCTCGCCGGAGAGATAGGGCAGGAAGGACACGCCGGTCGGCGCCTTCAGCGTATCGCCGAGTTCGGCGGTCAGCTCGCCGGCGCCTTTCCCTGATATCTCCGACAGCCAGTTGAGCGAATCGGTCGCCGACAGGATGACGCCCATCTGGTGCCAGGTGTCGGGCAGCGCGTGGCAGAACGTATGCACCGCGCTTTCCGGGTTTGGCAGATAGGCAGCGTTGGCGGCAAACAGCACGCCTGACGTGCCAAGCGAGACGAAGGCCTGGGCGGCTGCGACCGTGCCCATGCCGCAGGCCGACGCCGCATTGTCGCCGGCGCCGCCGGCGATCGGGATGCCGGCCTGCATTCCCCATTTCGAGGCCAGTTCGCTGCGCAGGGCGCCGGCTTTCTCAGTGCCTTCGACCAGTGACGGCATCTGCTTCTCGTCGAGCGACGTGGCGGAAAGCAGGTCGGATGACCAGCCTCGCTTGCCGACATCGAGCCAGGACGTGCCTGCCGAGTCCGACATCTCCGAAATATGTTCGCCGGTGAGCCAGAGCCGCAGGAAATCCTTCGGCAGCAAGACCTTTGCCACTTTGGCGAAAACATCCGGCTCGTTGTTTTTCACCCAGACCAGCTTTGGCGCGGTGAAACCGGGGAAGACAATGTTGCCGGTCAGATTGCGAAAGCGCGGATCGGCGTCGAGCTTGGCCGCCTCGGCATGGCTGCGCGTGTCGTTCCACAGGATGCAGGGGCGCAGCACCTGGTCGCCGGCGTCGAGCAAGGTGGCGCCGTGCATCTGGCCGGAAAGGCCGATGCCCTTCACGGCGGCGAGTTGTCCTGGATACGAGGCGTTGAGCTCGGCAATTGCTTCCTCGCAGGCGCGGATCCAGTCGGCGGGGTTCTGCTCGGACCAGCCGGGATGCGGCCGCGACACGTCTAGTGAAGCATGGCCAGAGCCGATGACAGTCTGCCCGGCATCGATCAAAAGCGCCTTGACGCCCGACGTGCCAAGATCGAGGCCGAGATACATGGTGTCCTCCCACTGCCATTAATTTTTTCGGATCTCGAAAAAATCTGACTTCGCAGTTTTTAAGACAAGATCCGCCTCCGGTCAATTCTCCGACAAATCGGCGGCGCGCCGCGAGAACAGCGCCGACAGCAGACTGTCCGGCCGCGCCAGCGCGCGTTCCGCGGCAAGCGCCGTTGCCAGCGCATGATCGCCGGAACGCAACGCCGCTTCGATCAGCGTCAGGTCGATGACGTCGCGTTGCGCGTGGCTGCCCCCGAACCGGTGGGCGATCGCCCGGATTGGCCGGATCAGGCGTAGCGTCTCGGCATAATTGCCGTCGCCGAATGCCTTGATGGCGAGCGTCAAGGGATGGCCGACATCGCGGGTGAAGGCGGCGTTGTCGTCGTTGCCGTGCATGGCCTCGCGCTGCGCCTCGAGCAAGGCGCGAACCGGCGCTTCTTGGCCGGCGCCGACGAAGGCCATCATCGCATGGGCATCGTTGAAGGCATAGTTGCCGGCGCTGGCTTTGGTCCAGTTGGCGGCGAGCGCCGCCCAGCGGGGGCCGACATCGACGCCGCCGAGATGCAGCCGCCACAGGATCGCCGAAGCGTCGACCATGTTGAGCGCCAGCGTCGAGCGCTCGCCGTAGATCGGCCCGTCATAGAGCGCCAGCACCTGTTCGGTCTCGCCGAGATCGTAGTGAAACAGCGCCAGATGCCACCAATTGTGCACTTGCAGGAAGCTTTCCTTCGTCCAAGCTTCGGGGTTGGCTCGCATCCAAGCGATGCCGTCCTTTTGCCGGCTCTGCGTTTCCATGACGTGGGCGACGGCGTGCTGTGCCCAGCCGTCGCGCGGCTCGATGTCGACTGCCATGCGGCCAAGCTTTTCGGCGCGCGCATAGTCGCCCATTTCCTCCAGCCCGAACGCCTGCATGCCAAGTATGGCGTGGTATCCCGGCATGCCGCTTTGCCACGACGGCAGCGCGCGGCCGATGCGGTCGCGCAGCATGCGGGCATTGCCGGTGAAGAAATCGATCTGGTGCCCGGTCTGCAGCGCCAGCGCATCGAGCGGAAACTCGATGGCGATATCCTCGAGCAGACGGGCGGCTTCATGCCAGCGTCCTGCGGCAAGACGGCCGAGCGCAGCGACATGCGCCTGCTCACGCGGCGTCGCCGCAAGCGGCAGCGACGCCTCATAGCAAGTCCTGGCCACGGCTGTCGCCTCACGCTCGGTGGCGAGGCCGAAGAGATAGCCCTTGAACACATGCGCCATGACGAAGCCGGGATCCTCGGCGATGGCGCGATCGACCGAGCCGACCGGATCGCCGATGAAGCATTGCAGTTCGCGGACAGCCTGGCTGTAGGACGAGAACCCGGCCTCGGTCGCACCCGAAAATGTCAGGCCGAATGCATCCCTGACTGCCATGGCATGTCCTCAATTGCCCGAGCGCATCGCCACCGTGGCGATGCCGGCGCCGACCAGCAGCGTGCCGCCGGTGCGGTTGAAGATGCGGATCGCCAGGGGATTACGCACGACGTTGCGCGCCCTTGCCGCGATCAACGCGTAGCCGAAGGCATTGGCGAAGGCGAGCGCCAGGAAGGTCGTTTCAAGGATCAGCATCTGCGTCCAGAAGCCGGCGTGCCGGTCGAGGAACTGCGGCAGGAAGGCGACGAAGAAGGTGATGCTTTTCGGGTTGAGCGCGGTGACCAGCCAGGCATGCGCCATCATCTTGGCCGACGACACCGCGTCGAGGCGCGGCTCGGCCTTGAGCGTGCCACCGGCGCGAAACAGCTTTACGCCGAGATAGATCAGATAACCGGCGCCGATCACCTTCAGCAGCATGAATACGGTGGCCGACGCCGCCAACAGCGCGCCGATGCCCAGCATCGACAACGTCATCGCCGTGAAGTCGCCGAGCGCCACGCCGACCGCCATCGGCAGCGCGGTGCGCCAGCCCTGGCCGAGAGCATAGGACACGACCAGAAGGATGGTCGGGCCGGGAATGACAAGAAGGATCGTCGAGGCGGCGGCAAAGGCGGCCCAGTTTTCGAAGGACATGTTCGTCTCCTTGAGCTCAAAGAAAAGGATAAATCCTTGGGCTGGCAAAGATGTAAAGGGGCACCATCGAAAATGTGCGGCGCGACGGCTCGGCCGGGAGGTTAAGGCAGGGTAAGAAGTCTTCACGCTTTTTCAACCATGATTGGTGAAAATGCACTCTATCCGGCCGGACCGTGTTTCCCGCCGACAGCGTAGGGTTTGGGTAGATGCGTGAGTTGCCGCAAGGTCTGAC
>NZ_RZSW01000241.1:0-8909 GCF_003997375.1 Mesorhizobium sp. M5C.F.Ca.IN.020.29.1.1
GGCAAGAGCAGGCTGCCGGACTTCTTGTCAGGAAACAGCGATGTCCGCCATCTGGTCTGGCCGATGATGGCTTCCACGCCAAGCGAGCCCCAGGGCCGTGCCATCCCCGCCGTCGCCGTCTTGATCCGTGCCCCAAGCTCCGGCGGCAGCGTCACGAAATGCCAGCCGCCCTTGCCTGGATAGACCCAGATCTCGGCCTGCACGTCGTAGCGGAACATTTTGTGCCTTCCTCCGATCAAAGCCGTCGCGGCTGGCTTCGCCATGGTGCCTTGTCGGCAACGCCGGCGATTGGCGAAACATCCATGATGTCCATTCTTCCTCGCAAAGACTGGCAGCGCCGCCGTTGCACTACCGCCTTATTACGATCGAAGCGCGCCGGACTTCCCAGCCTTCCCGCTCCAGTTCCGGCACGCTGTGGTTCTCGCTCGGATAGCCGACGCAGAAGTAACCGATCAGCGTCCACTCCGGCGGCGCGTCCAGGATCGTCGCCATTTCGGCCGGATCGAGGATCGAGACCCAGCCCATGCCTATTCCTTCCGCGCGCGCCGCCAGCCAAAAGGTGTGGATCGCCATCACCGCCGAATATTCGATGGTGGCGGGCATGGTCAGGCGGCCGAGCCCATGTCCCTGTTCTGTCGCGCGGTCGGCGAAAACCGCGAATTGACAGGGCGCCTCGTTCAAGCCGGCGAGCTTCAGGCGTGCATAGAGCGCGGCGCGTTCGCCGCGGAACGATGCGAGCGCCTCTGCATTGCAGCGCTCGAAGCATGTCCTGACCGCGGCGCGGCATTCCGCACTCTCGACCATGACGAAACGCCAGGGCTGGCTCAGCCCGACCGAGGGCGCAATGCTGGCGAGGTCAAGCAGCCGCTCCAGAGCGCCTTCCGGAAGCGGCGTCGGCTTGAATCGCCTGACGTCCCGCCGCCACAGGAAGAGGTTGCCCAACTCGGCGCGAAAATCGTCCGGGAATTCCGGGCCTGACGTCATGGGGTCGTGCTGCCTTTGTTAGGGGAGTAGGGGAGTAGGGGAGTAGGGCAGTAAGTCATGGCGGTGCGCATACCTACTGCCCTACTGCCCTATGCGGCAGCCGCCGCCACCTTGCGGCCGAGGCCGCCATGCAAATCGAGGCAGCGCTCGAACCACTGCGCCACCACATCGCTGTCGTCGAGCAACCGGTAGGGTGAGGCGATGCGCGCCCATTGCAGCGCGCCGAAGACGATGTAGTCGGCAAACAGCGGTGATTGGCCGCCGATGAACGGCTGATAGGTGAGCATCGAGCGCAACGGCTCCAGCGAGGCGCGGAAGGCGCCAAGGCCGAGGTCTCGCGCCGCCATCACCTCTTCCAGTCTCTTGCCGAAGCGCTGCTCGCGGCTCTGGCGGAAATAGGCGGCGTTCGGCTCATCCTGCATGGCGTGGAGGTCCATGATCGCCGCAGTGGTGACATAAGGGTGGATGGTCAGTTGCGACCAGCGTTCGATGAAGCGCGCCATCGCCTTGCCGCCGTCGCCGGAAAACAATGTCGGCCGCTCAGGATAGGCCTCATCGAGATAGAGCGCGATGGCGAAGGAATCGGCGACCACCTTCTCGCCGTCGCGGATCACTGGAACGAGTTTCGAAGCGCCGCCTTCAACAGCGGGCACTTCGAGAAAACGCGTCGGCACGGTTGAGATGTCGACCCCCTTGTGGGCAAGCGCCATCGTCGCCTTCCAGCAATGCGGGCTGAACGGACGGGCGGCATCGCGTCCGACGAGGTCATAGAGCAGAATGGTCATTGGCGGCAGCTTCCTTGCGGTCTACTAGAGCGACGTTTCGGGCCAATGCGGTAGGCACCCGAAACGGGGTCTCGCGGGTCGGGAGAAAAAGATGAAACAGCACTTCATGATGTTTGCGGCCTACAATCAATGGGCCAATAGCCGCATCTACGATGCCGCCGCCGATCTCGACGAGGAAGAATTTCACCGCAATGTCGGGGTTTTCTTCGGCTCGATGATGGGCACGCTCAACCATATTCTGACTGCCGACCGCATCTGGATGAGGCGCTTTACCGGCGAGGGCGACGCGCCGGCCAGGCTCGATACGATCCTGCACCGCGCCTTGCCGGGCTTGCAGCTGGCGCGCGAGGCCGAAGACAAAAGGATTATCGACTGGGTCGGGGCGTTAAGCGACAAGGCTTTGTCCGGCCGCTTCTCCTACATGACCGTCTCCGACATGCGCACCGTCTCGCAGCGATTGGCGCCGGCGCTTGATCATTTTTTCAACCACCAGACCCATCACCGCGGCCAGGCGCACGCGATCCTGACCGTTCTCGGCCGGCCTTCGGTGCCACTTGACCTGACGCTGTTCCAGCGCAGCGAAGAGGGCCGCGCCTTCGCCTGATTTGGATTATCCGGATCGATCACGATCGAATTGAAGCAAAGTCTTAGGACTTCATTCGTGTTCCCGCTTCAAAATAGCCTGCCATAGCGGGAGCAATGGCATGCGGATCGATTTTTCCCCCACGAGTTGGGGCAGGGTGGTGGCCGTCACCGTTGTCGGCACCGCGGTCTGCATCGCCGCCGCCTTCTTCGTCGATTCCTTCAATTTCCCGTATCTGTCGCCTGAAGCGCTGTGGCGGGCGAAACTCACCGATCTGCTGCTGCCGCTGGTGCTGGCCGGTTCGTTCCTGTCTTTCCTGATGTGGAAAATGCGTCAGCTGGCAATCGCGCAAAAGGAACTGACAATTGTCGCGGCGACCGACAGCCTGACAGCGGTGTTCAACCGCGGCGCGTTTTCAATGCTTGTCGAAGCCTATCTCGAGCAAGCTCGCAGCCATTCTGTCGCCAGCTCCGGCGCCTTGCTGATTGTCGACGCCGACCATTTCAAGTCCGTCAACGATCGCCTCGGCCACGACTGTGGCGATCAGGCCCTCAAGCTGATCGCCAAGACCATTCAAGACCAGCTGCGCGGCGCCGACATCGTCGGGCGAATTGGCGGTGAGGAATTCGCAGTCTTCCTTCCCGGCGCCGACCCGTCGCATTCCTGGCTGGTCGCGGAGGGGATACGGCGCCGTATCCGCGAGGCGGATTTTTCCCCGGGCGGGCAACCCTGTCCCCTCTCGGTAAGCATCGGCGGCGTCGCCTTCAGCGGACCGACCACCTATGCCGAGATGTTCGTTGTGGCGGATAAACACCTATACAGGGCTAAATCAAACGGCCGCGACCAAGTCAGCTTTGAAGCGGCGACATTGAGCGGTTTTCCGAACGGCGACCTGATGACGGTCCATTGAGGGCCGCGCCTGATATCCATGTCGGAAACCCGTCGAAGACGAACAGCATCTTCGGCGGGCCATAGTCGCAAAAAAGGCCTAGCCAGTCATGCGGCGTATCCGCCCTGGCCCCGCGCGACCGGCTTGACCGAGACTGCCGGTTGGGCCGAAGGCCAGAGAATGCCTGCCGCCGCCGCGAAGGTGATCATGGCATCGCGCGCCGCTTCGGGCGAGATCTCGCCGGCACGTGCCGCCTCGCATGCCTTCACCGCCGCGCCATAACTCAGGCGTCGCCGCGATGGTGGGAACTCGGTCAGGAACTCATGCATGTCGAAGAGCGAAGCGATTATGCGCTTGTGGCCGGCGCCGACGGTAACGGCGACGGGGGTGAAGAGCATCGTGTCGTGCATTCTTGCCTCTCGAATTGGGCGGAGGTGACGGCGGACGCCGCTCTCCGATCTGAATCGGACGCCCAGAAACGCGGATTGCGGCATCAGGTTCCATGTTGCCGAGATTAGATTTTCGCCACCAAGCTCCGTGGCATCAGCGCCGTGTCGAAAGGCAGCCTATTTCCACATGTCGCGCATGCGGGCGCCAAGGTCGACGCGCACTTGCGGCTGGCGGCGCGGATCGTCCTTGGCCTGGACGCTCGCCCATGATGTCTGTTCGAAGGCGCCGAGGATCGAGGCCGGGATGAAGCGGGTGCGCGAGGCGTAAACGTGGCGATCGCCGCGCGCCGCCTGGCCGTGGACGAAAAAGCGCTGCGGCATGACCAGGTGCAGGCCGTCCTTGGCCCGCGTCATCGCCACGTAGAGCAGGCGGCGCTCCTCGTCGATATCCTCCTTCGAGCCGACGGCGAGATCGATCGGGATGCAGCCGTCGACGGTGTTGAGCACGAAGACGTTCTTCCATTCCTGGCCCTTGGCCGAATGGATGGTCGACAGGATCAGATAGTCCTCGTCGCGATGCGGCGGCCCGGCCTCGTCGCTGGTTGCATCCGGCGGATCGAGCGTCAGTTCGGTCAGGAAACGCTCGCGCGAGGCATAGCCCGAGGCGATTTGTTCGAGCTGCAGAATATCGGCCCGGCGCGTCGTTGCGTCCTCGTGGATGCGGTCGAGATGCGGCTCATACCAGAGCCTGACCTGTTCGAGATCAACAGGCCATTTTCCCGACCCGGTGCGAAGCTGCGAGAACAGCGCGACGAAACCCGGCCAGTCGTCGGCGGCGCGTTGCGGCGGCCGGTAGCGCGCCAGCCCCATCGTTTCGTCGAGCGAAGTCGCCATGGTGTCGACGATCTGCGATGCCGCCGAAGGGCCGATACCGGGCAAAAGCTGCAGCACGCGAAAACCGGCGACGCGGTCACGCGGGTTTTCGGCGAAGCGCAGCACCGCCAGCACGTCCTTGACATGGGCGGCGTCGAGGAATTTCAGCCCGCCGAACTTGACGAACGGGATGTTGCGGCGCGTCAGCTCGATCTCCAGCGGCCCGCTGTGGTGCGAGGCGCGAAACAACACGGCCTGCGCTTTCAGCGCCGTGCCGGCCTCACGCTCGGTCAGAATAGCCTGGCAGACGTAACTCGCCTGCTCGGCTTCGTCGCGAACGCTGACCAGCCTCGGCTTTTCCGCCGATTTGCGCTCCGACCAGAGGTTCTTGGTAAAGCGTTCCGAGGCCTCGCCGATCACCGCATTGGCGGCGGCCAGGATGGTCTCGGTCGAGCGGTAGTTGCGCTCAAGCATGACGATCTCGGCCGGCTGCGCGAACTGTTTGGGGAAGTCGAGGATATTGCGCACTTCCGCCGCTCGAAACGAATAGATCGACTGCGCATCGTCGCCGACCACCGTCAGCCCGGAGCCGTCCGGCTTGAGCGCCGTGAGGATCGAGGCCTGCAGCCGGTTGGTGTCCTGGTATTCGTCGACCAGCACATGGTCGAAGCGCCCGCCCAGATGCGCTGATATCTCCGGCTCGCCGGCCATCTGCGCCCAGTAGAGCAGCAGGTCGTCGTAATCGAGCACGTTCTGCGCCTGCTTGATCTCGACATATCGGGCGAACAGCGTCTTAAGCTGTTCTGCCCAACCCGCGCACCAGGGAAACACCGAACCGAGAATCTCGCCGAGCGGCGCCTGCGCGTTGACGGCACGCGAATAGATCGCCAGGCACGTGCCCTTGGTCGGAAAACGGCCTTCGGTTTTGGAGAAGCCGAGTTCGTGCCGGGCGAGGTTCATCAAGTCGGCCGAATCCTCGCGGTCATGGATGGTGAAGGCCGGATCGAGGCCGATCTCCGGCGCATAATCGCGCAGCAGCCTGGCGCCGATGCCGTGAAACGTGCCGGCCCAGCTCAGCGCATCGGTGATGATGGAAGCGTCTCGGCCGAGCACCTCGCCGGCGATGCGTTCGACCCGCTTGGCCATTTCCGATGCGGCACGACGCGAAAACGTCATCAAAAGGATGCGCCTGGGGTCGGCGCCCCTGACGATCAGATGCGCGACGCGATGCGCCAGCGTGCTGGTCTTGCCGGAGCCGGCGCCGGCGATCACCAGTAGCGGCCCGGCGACCTTGCCGTCGCCATGCTCGACGGCAAGGCACTGCTCGGCATTCAGCTTCGCGAGATAGTCAGGCCGGAAGGTCGAATCACGGGCAGCGAGGTTCATTGCCCATCAAGCATCGTTTCCGCTTTGTTCGCAACGGTTTCGACGCGAAAGTTGCGATCGATGCGTCCGTTTCTACTGGCGCACCAGCCGATGAACTGGACTTAGCGCTCGGGCTCTACGCCCATGGCCGCCGACTGCCGCCGCAACGACTTGTCGTCATCGGGAGGCGGCAGCAACAGCGGATCGAAGTCATCGGGCACCTCGTCAATGATTTCCCTGACTATACGGTAGGCCACGTAGACGGCGGCACCGGCTATGAGCAGACGGATCATGATTTTCTCCATTGGTGTGGACCAACCGAAGAGCCCGCGTTTTGTTCCTCGCTCTCTCGTTTTGTTCCCCGCTTTCCGAGCGCCCCGAGCTCTGCCTGAGCGTGCAACCAAATCGGCACCGTCTCGTTTGCCCGATGACAGGAGGTTGCGATGAACAAGCTCTCAATTTTGCTGGCCCCGACCTGGCTCGTTTTGGCGGCAGCGCTGGCTGTCGCGGCTTGCGATAACAACATCCCACCGACAAAGGCCCCCGGCGCCGATCAAAACCCGCAGGTCGACCCTGCACCCAAGTCGACGTCAGGCGATGATCAACCCGGCACGCCGCCGGCGCAGTGATGGAACGCAGAAAAAGTGGCCGGCGCCGCTTGGGAGGGGAGCGATGGCGCCGGCCAGGCGGGTATCAGGTCCGCCGCATACCTAGAGATAGCTGAGTCTTGCTGTTGCGTCATGGGGCGATCGCGGAAGACGACCGCGTTGGACAGTCAATTAACTGACAAATGTGACAAAACTGCCATTTTCAGATGCGAGAAGCCGATGCTCGCAAGGCGCCGCGCCGTCGCAGCAGGTTCCCGCCCAACCCAGGGCTGGCTCTCTGATCCGGTGAGGCCGGCGATCGGATCTTTCCTCCCGCGGCATCAGGCAATCTGCCGCCGGCCATTTTCATGCCTTATCCGGCCAACCGGCGCTCAACCTCTTGCGAAGCGCTGACGTCCCGTGCAAAAGCGCGGCCATGCTGATCATTAACGACCTTTCGCTCCGCATGGCCGGACGCCTGCTTCTCGACCATGCCTCGCTGACCTTGCCGGCCGGCAGCAAGGCAGGCCTCGTCGGCCGCAACGGCACCGGCAAGACCACTTTGTTCAAGGCGATCACCGGCGACCTCGCCTCCGAGACCGGCTCGATCAGCCTGCCGAAGAACACGCGCATAGGCCAGGTGGCGCAGGAAGCGCCCGGCACCGAGGAGCCGCTGATCGAGATCGTGCTCAAGGCCGACCTTGAACGCTCCGCATTGATCGAGGAGGAAAAGTCGGCGACCGATCCGCACCGCATCGCCGACATCCACATGCGGCTGGCCGATATCGACGCCCATTCGGCCGAGTCGCGTGCCGCCACCATCCTCGCCGGCCTCGGCTTCGACGACGACGCCCAGCGACGGCCAGCCTCGTCGTTCTCCGGCGGCTGGCGCATGCGCGTCGCACTCGCCGCAGTGCTGTTTGCCGAGCCCGATCTGCTGCTGCTCGACGAGCCGACCAACTACCTCGACCTCGAAGGCACGCTGTGGCTGGAAAACTACGTATCGAAATATCCGCACACCGTACTTCTGATCTCGCACGACCGCGACCTGCTCAACCGCGCCGTCAACTCGATCGTCCATCTCGACCAGAAGAAGCTGACTTTCTGGCGCGGCGGCTACGACCAGTTCGAACGCCAATACACCGAGCAGCGCGAATTGCAGGAGAAGGGCAGGGTCAAGCAGGAAGCCGCGCGCAAGCACATGGAATCCTTCGTCGAGCGCTTTCGGGCCAAGGCTTCCAAGGCGAGACAGGCGCAGTCGCGCATCAAGGCGCTTGAGAAGATGAAGCCGATCGCCGCAATTGTGAACGACAACGTGCGGCCGTTCTCCTTTCCCGAGCCGGTGAAGACGGTCGCCTCGCCGATCATCGCGCTGAACAATGTCAATGTCGGCTACACCGAGGGTCAGCCGATCCTGAAGAAGATGACGCTGCGCATCGACGCCGATGACCGCATCGCGCTGCTTGGCGCCAATGGCAACGGCAAGTCGACCTTTGCCAAGCTTCTGTCGGGCCGGCTCAAGCAGGAGACCGGCACCATGACGGTGGCGCCCGCGCTGAAGGTGGCGATCTTTGCCCAGCATCAGCTCGACGATCTCCGGCCGAACGAAAACGCCTATGAGCATGTCCGCCGGCTGATGCCGGAAGCGCCGGAATCGAAAGTGCGCGGCCGTGTCGCCCAGTTCGGCCTGACCACCGAAAAGATGAACACCGCCGCCAAGGACCTGTCGGGCGGCGAGAAGGCGCGACTGCTGATGGGCCTGTCGGCTTTCGAGGGCCCAAACCTGTTCATCCTCGACGAACCGACCAACCATCTCGACATCGACAGCCGTGAATCGCTGATCCATGCGCTGAACGAGTTTCCCGGCGCCGTCATCCTGATCTCGCACGACCGCCATCTGCTCGAGGCAACGGCCGACCGACTATGGCTGGTCAAGGATGGGACGGTCAATCCTTTTGACGGCGACCTCGATGACTACAAGACGCTGGTCACCGGTGTCTCCGGCGACCGCCGCGGCAAGCGCGAAGCCGAAAAAGCCTCGAAGGCCGACCGCCGCCGCGACGCGGCCGCACGCCGCGCCACCTTCGAGCCGCTGGCCAAGGAAATCCGCGCCACCGAAGCGCTGATGGACCGCATCCGTAAGCGCATCGACTTGATCGAGGACGAACTCGCCAACCCGGCGGTCTATGAAAAGGACCCGTCGACGGCGACACGGCTGGCCAAGGAGCGCTCGCAACTGGCCCAGACGCTGGCCGCCCATGAGGAAAAATGGCTGTCAATGTCGGCGGAATACGAGGAAGGCACGGCGGAGTAGCGCCATCTGGCCCTACACGCCGCCGCCATAAACGGCTAGTTTGGCCCTATGAATCAGCACGCCAAGCTCAGGATCGGCCATTCGGCCTGTCCGCATGATTGCCCCTCGACCTGCGCGCTCGAGGTCGAGCTACTCGACAG
>NZ_RZSW01000242.1:0-8873 GCF_003997375.1 Mesorhizobium sp. M5C.F.Ca.IN.020.29.1.1
AAGGAAAACCGCGCCGCTTCACCGGCAGCGCGCGGTACCACGATCTGCCGGCCCTTTACCGTCAATGCCGCCTCGGCTGTCCGCCGGCCACGCGTCATCACTTCCCAGGCCTCGTCGAGGACAGCATCGGCGGCGGCATCGGCAGGGGTGACATACACCGGCAGGCGGCTGAGCTTGTCCAGCCGATAGTCCTTGTCGGCATCCAGCGCCAGCACCTGCGCATGCCGCTCCAGGATGCCGATGAAGGGCAGGAAAAGCTGGCGGTTCAAGCCGTCGTGGTAGAGATCCTGCGGCGCGACATTGGACGTGGCGACCAGCACGACGCCGTTGGCAAACAGCGCCGAGAACAGCCGGGACAGGATCATCGCATCGGCGATGTCGGTGACGGAAAACTCATCGAAGCACAGCACCCAGGCCTCCTCGGCCAGCGCGCGGGCCACCGGCGCGATCGGGTCGTCTTCCCTGACGGCGCCCTCTTTACGCGCCTGCCGATGCTTCTGGATGCGATCCTGCACATCGACCATGAAGTCGTTGAAATGGACACGACGCTTGCGCCTGACCGGCACCAGCTCGAAGAACATGTCCATCAGCATGGTCTTGCCGCGGCCGACGCCGCCATGGATGTAGAGGCCCTTGACGGCCTCGCGCGTTTCACGCTTGCGGGCGAACAACCAGCCCAGCGCGCTCGATTTGTGCGCCAGCCGCTTTGCCGAGATCTCATCGATCAACCGGTCGAGTGCCGCGACGATCCGCTCCTGCCCCGGATCGCGGTCGATCAGGCCGGTATCGACCAGATGGTCGTAGCGCTGCCGGACGGTCGCATGGGTCTGAAGGCCGTCACGCAGATGCATCGGTCACGTCGTTCTAGAGCAATTCCAGGAAAGTGTGTCTCGGTTTTCCGTCCGGAATTGCGTAAAAACAAAAGACAGCAATTCCAGGAAAAGTGTGTAGCGGTTTTCCGTTCGGAATTGCGTAAAACAAAATAAGCGGCGGGTCAGCCTCTTGTAAGCGAGATCGGCAGGCCGTTGGAAGTCTGGCCGTCGAATTTCTCTCCGCCCGAGGAATAGAGCCGTGCCAGCGTGCCGCCGTTCTCGTCGTAAAGCGTCAACTGCTTGCCGGCGACGTTCCAGGACTTAATGCCGTTGATCGGCGCCGGGCAATGCAGCGGCCCGGCCCGGTAGCCGGCGCCGAACTTGGTCTGCGGCGTCGCCACCTGGCAGCTCTGGCCGGACACGCTGGCCTTCCACACGCCGGCGACGCTGGAGGCGGTAAGATCCGGCGCTCCGGCCGGAGCCGTCCCGTCCGGCGGCAGCGAGGCAACCTGAGGGCCTTGCGGCGCCGTCGGAAATTTCGACGGGTCGGCAGTGCCGGGCGCCGCCGGCGGCGGCAGCTGATTTGCGGTCACCGTGCCGGAGGGCGCGGCCTCAAGCGGCGACGGCTGCTGGTCCATCGACGAGAACCGTGACGTTGAACAGCCGCTCGCAACGAGCGCGGCAAGCGATACGGCCAGCAGACCGGCTTTCGATAAATTCATTTCAAACCTCCGTCGGATCCGGCTGGGGCCGCCGTCCGCACACTCTCCCCCACCAAGATGGGGAAGGTGGCGAAATTTCAACCCGATATGGTTAAAATACCATTTGTGGCAACAACTGTTGCAATTTTACCACAAATACATGCCGCCCAGCCTGCACTTCGGGCCCTGCCAGGGGTCTACCAGGACAAGCATGCCCTTGGCATTCCGGGTCACCAAATGCTTGCGTCAATCGGCTTCGGTCCTATCTCTGATGAAACGGAACCCTGCCGGAGGCGAAACCTTGGCTGCGAGAAAAAGAGCCGCCAATCGCTATTACAGCGGCCCACCGAGCGATCATTTCGACGGCACCTTGTTTTTCAATCCCAACGGCAAGCCGCCTGCCCGCTTTTCCGATCTTTTGAAGTGGCAGCTGGGCGGCGAGCGCTCGAAATGGCCGGCGGCGAATCCGAGTCCATTTCATCAAGCGACACCGGCCAAACGGATCGACGGCTCCGGGCTGAGGCTGACCATGGTCGGCCATTCCACGCTGCTCATCCAGACAGCCGGCCTGAACATCCTCACCGACCCGGTCTGGTCGCGGCGCGTCTCGCCGCTGTCCTTTGCCGGGCCGAAACGGGTCAATCTGCCGGGCATCGCCTTTTCCAACCTGCCGCCGATCGACCTCGTTTTGGTCAGCCACAACCACTACGACCATCTCGACCTCGCCACGCTGAAGCGGCTGAAGACAAAGCACGACCCGCTGGTGCTGACGCCGCTCGGCAATGACGCCATCATCGACGATGGCGTTCCCGGCATGCGGCTTTCCGTGCATGACTGGGGCGAGAGGGTCGAGATCGGCAAGGACGTCGCAGTCTATGTCGAGCCGGTGCACCACTGGTCGGCGCGCGGCACCCGCGACCGGCGCATGGCGCTGTGGGCGGGATTTGTGGTCGAGACGCCGGGCGGAAAGGCCTATTTCGCCGGCGACACCGGCTTCCACGATGGCATCAACTACCGGCTGATGGCCGAAAGGCACGGCGGCTTCCGCGTGGCCATCCTGCCGATCGGCGCCTACGAGCCGCGTTGGTTCATGGCGCCACACCACCAGAACCCGGAGGAGGCGGTGCAAGGCATGCTTTTGTGCAACGCCGCCCATGCTGCCGGCTGCCATTGGGGCACGTTCCGGCTGACCAACGAGCCGATTGACGAGCCGGCCAGAAACCTTGGCGAAGCCCTCGACGATCAAGGTATCCCGCAAGAACGCTTTCGCGCCTTGCGTCCCGGCGAAGTCTGGGACGTGCCGGCGGTCTAGGCAGGCGGCCGGCTTCGCGCCGCAGGGGAACTTAAGGAATCGGAACCCAAGCCATCGCAGATGCGTTTGTGGGGAGTTCCACAACCGTCGGCTGCAGGGATCTCCCCATGATCAAATGGATTGTCATTCTTCTGATTATCGCGGCCGCGGCCAGCCTGCTCGGCATGCCGGCATTGGCCGGAGCCGCCGCCACCGGCGCCCGTATTCTCATCGGCATCGTGCTGATCATCTTCCTGCTGATCGTGCTTGGCGTCTTCGCGGTGGCCTAATGCATGTCGGGCAAAAGTGCGCAGCGGAAAGCACGTGCGCTGGTTCAAAAATGTCAGAGCGTACTTTGTGCGTCCAAATGGACGCACGTCGCTCTGACGCGCGCGCACACTGGTAATTTCGGCCGGTATCCGCCATATAGGCGCCAAACCGGCATGAGACCTTTCGATCCATGGCAAGCACTGCCCCCTTCGCCAAGATGAACGGCATTGGCAACGAGATCATCGTTGCCGACATGCGCGGTCGCGCCGATCGGGTGACGCCGTCTGCCGCCCTTGCGCTCAACGCCGATGCCGCGACGAAATTCGATCAGATCATGGCGATCCACGACGCCAGGACGCCGGGCACCGCCTTTTCCATCGACATCCTGAATTCCGATGGAACCGGCGCGCAGGCCTGCGGCAACGGCATGCGCTGCGTGGTGCAGGCACTTGCCGCCGAGACCGGCCAGAAGACATTCGCCTTCGAGACCGTCGCCGGCATCCTCAACGCCGAAGAACATGCCGACGGGCTGATCTCGGTCGATATGGGCAAGCCGCGTTTTGGCTGGCAGGATATTCCGCTCGCCGAGGAATTTCGCGATACCCGCATGATCGAGCTGCAGATCGGCCCGATCGACGCGCCTGTGCTGCACTCGCCCTCGGTCGTGTCGATGGGCAATCCGCACGCCATCTTCTGGGTCGACCGCGACGTCTGGTCCTACGAACTCGACCGCTTCGGCCCGCTGCTCGAAAACCACCCGATCTTCCCCGAACGCGCCAACATCACCATCGCGCGGGTGACCTCGCCCGAGACGATGGTCATCCGCACCTGGGAGCGCGGCGCCGGCCTGACCAAGGCCTGCGGTACGGCGGCTTGCGCCGCCGTAGTCGCTGCCGCGCGCACCAAGCGGACCGGACGCAGCGTCTCTCTGGTGACACCCGGCGGCGGTTCGCTGCACGTCGAGTGGCGCGGCGACGACCACGTCATCCTCACCGGCGCCGCCGAATGGGAATTTTCCGGCAGCTTCGACCCGTCGACCGGCGTGTGGGCCCGCGACACCGAAAGCGCCGCCTGATGGCTCCTCTTGCCAAGAAGGGTCCCGCTCTTTCCAAGGGCCCCACAATTCCCAAAGGTGTAGACTCGTCACCTTCGGCTGCCGGCTGAACACCTACGAATCCGAGGTGATGCGGCGGGAGGCGGAGAGCGCCGGCCTTGGCGCGCTGGAAGGCGGCGCAATCATCTTCAACACCTGCGCCGTCACCGGCGAGGCGGTGCGCCAGGCAAAACAGTCGATCCGCAAGGCCCGGCGCGAGAACCCAGCCGCCCGCATCATCGTCACCGGCTGCGCGGCGCAGACCGAGCCGCAGAATTTCGTTGCCATGGACGAGGTCGATCTCGTCCTTGGCAACGAAGAGAAGCTGAAGGCGCATTCCTATCGCGCGCTGCCGGATTTCGGCGTCAACGATACCGAGAAGGCTCGCGTCAACGATATTTTTTCGGTACGCGAGACGGCCGGCCACATGGTCGACGCCATCGAGGGCCGGGCACGGGCCTTCGTCCAGGTGCAGAACGGCTGCGACCACCGCTGCACCTTCTGCATCATCCCCTATGGCCGCGGCAATTCGCGCTCTGTGCCGATGGGCGCCGTGGTCGAGCAGGTCGAGCGGCTGAGCGGCAATGGTTATGCCGAGATCGTGCTGACCGGCGTCGACATGACCAGTTTCGGCGCCGACCTGCCTGGCAGCCCGAAACTCGGCAAATTGGTCAAGACGATCCTGAAGCAGGTGCCTGGCGTGAAACGCCTGCGCCTCTCGTCGATTGATTCGATCGAGGCCGACGACGACTTGCTCGACGCCATCGCCACCGAGCCCCGGCTGATGCCGCATCTGCATCTGTCGCTGCAGGCGGGTGACGACATGATCCTGAAGCGGATGAAGCGCCGGCACAACCGGGATCAATCGATCCGTTTTTGCGAGGATTTGCGCAAATTGCGTCCCGGCATCGTCTTCGGTGCCGACATCATTGCCGGCTTCCCGACCGAGACGGACGCTATGTTCGAAAAATCGCTGGAGATCGTCGAGGAATGCGGGCTGACGCATCTCCACGTCTTCCCGTTCTCGCCGCGCGAAGGCACCCCCGCCGCGCGCATGCCGCAGCTTCGCCGCGAACTGGTCAAGCAGCGTGCGGCACGGCTGCGCGCCGCCGGTGACGCCGCTTATCGCCGCCACCTCGCTGCACTCGCCGGAACACGCCAGTCGATCCTGGTCGAGCGTGACAGGCTCGGCCGCACCGAAGGCTTTACGCTTGCCACGATCTCCGAGGGCGCGCCGGGCGAAATCGTTGAGGCTGATATCGCCGGCCATGATGGCGCGCGCCTGATCGCGGTGCCGCTTGCCGCCCGCGCCGCCTGAGACGCAGGAACATGGCTGGTTTTCTCAAGAAGATATTTTCGTTCGGCAAGAAGGAAGTGGTCGAGGAGCGGATCGACGAGTCAGCACCCCTGCCGCCGATCAAATGGGACGCGCTGGAGGCGCTGAAGCCGGCCGCCGAACAGACTGTTCCGGAATTTTCGATACGCGAAGAGCCTCGGCCCCAAGCAGAAGCTGTGCCTCCGCCGCCAGTCGAGCCGGAAGCACCGCCCGCGCCGCAGCCGGCGCCTGTTGAAGAGGCCGAGCCCGAACCTGCGCCGACCATTCGGCCCGAGCCGGACATCCAGCCGGAACCTGCGCTGGTCGAGGAGCCGGAGGCGCCCGCCGAACAGGCGGCGCCAAAGGAGATTCCGGTCGCTCCCGTCATCCGCCAGCCAGCTCGGGAGCCAGAGCCGGAGGAAATTCCTGAGCCAGAGCCGACGCAGGTGATCGTCCAGTCTGAGCGTCCGTCATCCGAACGTGGCGCTGCTACTCATCCGCCTGCCGGCACCTTCTCCCGGTATACTGACGGGGAGAAGGGAACCCTGCCTCAATACTTCTCCGGTACATACAGCTCGCGCGGCAGCACCTGGCGCTCGTATTCGGGATTGAAGACGCGGTCGGGCAGCGTGATCTCTTCGTGCGGCACTTCTTCATAAGGCATCTGCTTGAGGAGATGATCGATGCAGTTCAGCCGCGCCCGCTTCTTGTCGTTGCCTTCGACGATGAACCAGGGGGCTTCGGGAATGTTGGTGCGGGCGAACGTCTCTTCCTTGGCCTTGGTGTACTGCTCCCAGCGCACGCGCGACTGCAAGTCCATCGGCGACAGCTTCCACTGCTTCATCGGATCATGGATGCGCATCTGGAAACGCATCTGCTGCTCCTCGTCGGTGATGGAGAACCAGTATTTGACCAGCGTGATGCCGGAGCGGACGAGCATGCGCTCGAACTCCGGCACGTCGCGAAAAAACTCCTCGACCTGATCCGGTTCGGCAAATCCCATCACCTTTTCGACGCCGGAGCGGTTGTACCAGGAGCGGTCGAACAGCACGATCTCGCCGTCTGCCGGCAGATGCGGGACGTAGCGCTGGAAATACCATTGCGACTTTTCGCGTTCGGTCGGCGCCGGCAAGGCTACGACGCGGCAGATGCGCGGATTGAGCCGCTGGGTGATGCGCTTGATGACGCCGCCCTTGCCGGCCGAATCGCGGCCCTCGAAAACCACGACCAGCTTCTTCTTGTGATATGCCACCCAGGACTGCAGCTTGATCAATTCGGATTGCAGCGTGATCAGGTCGCGAAAATATTGCTGGCGATCCATCGAGGGCGGATGCGCTTTCTTGTAGATCTTGGCGATCTCCAGCGACACCGCCGGTTCCGACATTTCCAGCTCGTAATCTTCGTCAAGCGTGTCGGCTAGCTCCGCCTCCAGCCAGTCCTTGGCAGGAGAATTCTGTTTTGCTTCGGTCATTTATGCTGCTCCGCGTGCGAGCCCCTGTCGGCGTCCGGCCTGCCGGCCAAGACCGAACACCTTGAGCCGACTTGCATACAGGCCGGCAATGACGGTTTTATTGCAGCCGGCCTGTGTGCCGGTCGCGCAAATCCGTGAGATGTGATCGATCGGCCTCCATGGCATGCACGACAAGCGGCTCGAATTGTCCTACAAATGCCAGGCTCCCCTCCGGCGGCCTTCGAAGCAGCCCTTCTCAACGCAATTGCGAGGATCTGACATGGAATACCGCACTCTCGGCCGTTCCGGGCTGAAGGTTTCGACCCTGACCATGGGCACCATGACCTTTGGCGGCGCCGGCGCATTTTCGGCGGTCGGCAAGACCGATCTCGACGAGGCGCGCCGGATGATCGACCTCTGCATCGATTCCGGCATCAATCTCATCGACACCGCCAATGTCTATTCGAACGGGCTTTCGGAAGAGATCATCGGCGAAGCGCTTGGCGGCAAACGCAAGGGCGATGTGCTGATCGCCTCCAAGGCGCGGATGCGGATCGGCACGGGCCCCAACGACGAAGGGCTGTCGCGCTACCATCTGATCCGCGAGTGCGAGAAGAGCCTGAAGCGCCTCAGGACCGACGTCATCGACATCTATTTCCTGCACGAATGGGACGGCACAACGCCGCTCGAGGAGACCATCGCCGCGCTCGACACGCTCGTCAGCCAGGGCAAGGTCCGTTATGTCGGCTGTTCCAACTATTCCGGCTGGCAAGTGATGAAGGCGCTGGGGATCAGCGACCGCCAGCACCAGCCGCGCTTCGTCACACAGCAGATCCACTACACGCTGGAAGCACGCGAAGCCGAATATGAACTGCTGCCGATCTCGGTCGACCAGGGGCTTGGCGTGTTGGTGTGGAGCCCGCTCGCCGGTGGACTGTTGTCCGGCAAATACCACCGCGACCAGGCCACCTCCCGCCAGCTCAGCGGCTGGACGGAACCGCCGATCCGTGATGAGGACCGGCTGTGGCGGATCGTCGATGTGCTTGCCTATATCGGCAAGAGCCATGGCGTCTCGGCAGCGCAGGTGGCGCTTGCCTGGCTGCTAGGCCGGCCGGCCGTCAGCTCGCTGGTGATCGGCGGACGGACCGAAGCGCAGTTCAAGGACAATATCGCCGCTGCAAGCCTGTTGCTGACCAGCGATGAGCGCGCACGCCTGGACGCTGTGAGCCGCCCGCCCGTTCTGTATCCCTACTGGCACCAGCAATTCACGGCAAAGGACCGGTTTGGTCCGGCCGATCTGGTTCTTGACCGGGAAGATATCTGACAACGGTCCTGATCAGGTCGAAGGTCGCCGCGGGTTAGCCTGAAATAAAACGCCAGACCTCGGGATCGGGCTCGATCTGGCCGCTGAGCACGAAGTACTTGTAGAGCACGAGCAAGCAGATCGCCTGCTCGGCCCGTTCGTCGGCGAACTTGCGGCAATAGGCGTTGGCGGCGGCAACGACACGCTCGGCCTCAGTCGGATGACGTTCGAGATATTGCACCCGCTCGGCAAGATTCGTGAAATCAGGTTCGAGCGGCAAATAGTGAACATCGGCCACGAGTTCGCTTTCGGCGAACCATGTCTCATACGTCGGCGGCGGCATCAGGCACAGCGAATTCGAACTCATGATCCATTTTAGGTTGGTCGCCACATCGTTGCCTTCGAGCGAAATGATATAGCGTCAGCGCCGCTGCTGATCGATGCTCAGATAAGATTTGCGATATTCCGGCGCTGCCTTCGGTTTGGGCGTGCCGACATTGCAAAAGGGCAGATCGCGCGCGGCCTCCAGAAGCAAGGTCCTTATCGGGTTGTTGAGCTCGCCGCGCCACACCGCAACCGGAAGCTTGTCCGCGAAGGCTACATCGTCGGCGGGCATGAGGAAGTGGCGGAACGTGGTG